>CAYMZV010000152.1:0-9736 GCA_964394965.1 uncultured Chryseobacterium sp. | reverse complement strand
TACAGCTCCGAAATTATCGCCGTCGATCAGCATGTTCTTTCCTTTTACGATTCCCAATTTTGAGAATGGAATGCCGGATTTCTCGAGGTGATTCTTCAAATCGCTTTCCTTGCCCGGAGCAACACTCACTACCACCCTGCTCTGCGCCTCACCGAAAAGAAAAGCATCCTTGCGCACATTCTTGTCGAAAGCGATTTCAAATCCAAGATTTTTCGGCATCGCACTTTCGAGCAACGTGACGAACAATCCACCATCCGAACAATCATGCGCACTGTTGAGCAGACCCGCACGGATGGCAGACATGATGGTTTGCTGCAACCTGAATTCATCTTCCAAATCAAAATCAGGGCAAGGGGAATTTTTTATTCCGCAAATGGAATACACATACTCGGAAGAATTAATGTCGTTGCGCGATTTGCCGAGCAGGTAAATCAAGTCATTTTCACTCTTGAAATTGAGCGTGGTGATCATTTTTTTATCACGGACAATCCCCAACATTCCGATGGTCGGTGTCGGAAAAACTGGTCCTTCGTAGGAAGACTGATTGTAAAAACTCACATTTCCTCCGGTAACAGGAGTCTTGAATTTCTCGCAGGCTTTTCCCATTCCTTTTATTGCGCCGACAAATTGCCAATACACTTCCGGATTATATGGATTTCCAAAATTCAAACAATTCGTAATGGCGGAAGGTTCCCCTCCCGAACAAACAATATTTCTGGCCGCTTCGGAAACTGCAATCGCACAACCTTGTTCCGGATCTGCATTTACATAACGGGAGTTGCAATCCACTTTCAATGCAAGCGCCTTGTTCGTTCCTTTGAGATTGACAATGGCCGCATCGGAAGGTGCGTTGGTGCTCATGTTGATGGTGCCTACCATGGAATCATATTGGTTGTACACCCAACGCTTGGATGCGATGTTGGGATGTGCCGCCAATTTTTTCGCGATGGATTTCAAATCTGTTGGAACAGGAATGGAATCGATGGTGAATTTTTTCGCTTCGGCAAAATATTTCGGCTCTTTGTATTCGCGTTTGTAAATCGGCGCACCGCCTCCCAGCACAAGTGACTGTGCCGGAACATCGGCAACCAATTCACCGTTCATGAAATATTTCAGACGATCGCCATTGGTCACTTCACCTATCTGCACACAATTCAAATCCCACTTGTCAAAAACCGCTTTCACTTTTTCCTCTTCGCCTTTTTTCACCACCACCAACATTCTCTCCTGCGATTCGGAAAGCAATATTTCCCAAGCTTTCATATTCTCCTGACGTGTTGGAACCTTGTCCAACCAAACGATCATTCCGCTTTCGCCTTTCGCCGACATTTCAGAAGTGGAACAGGTGATTCCCGCTGCGCCCATATCCTGCATGCCCACCACTGCACCGGTTTGAATAACTTCGAGTGAAGCTTCGAGCAAAAGTTTTTCCTGAAACGGATCGCCCACTTGCACCGCAGGCAAATCTTTAGCGGAATCTTCCGTCAAATCCTTTGAAGCAAAAGCCGCACCATGAATTCCATCTTTTCCTGTTGACGAACCGACAATAAAAACAGGATTTCCTTCACCGCATGAAATCGCGGAAACGGTTCCTCCGGTTTTCATCATACCCACCGACATTGCATTTACCAATGGATTTACGTTGTAACATTCATCGAAAAAAACTTCTCCGCCGACAGTCGGAATCCCAAATGCATTTCCATAATCACCGATACCCTTTACAACACCACGCACCAACCACTTTGTCTTTTCAAGATTCGGATCGCCGAAACGAAGTGAATTCAATTGTGCAATCGGACGCGCACCCATCGTAAAAATATCACGGTTGATTCCACCCACACCGGTTGCTGCACCCTGATACGGTTCGAGCGCAGAAGGATGATTGTGCGATTCTATCTTGAATGCGCAGGCCAACCCATCACCGATATCAATCAGTCCCGCATTTTCCTCACCCGCTTTCGCAAGCATGTGCGGACCGTCTTTCGGAAGCGTCTTCAACCAAGAGATGGAATTCTTATACGAACAATGTTCCGACCACATCACGGAATAAATACTGAGTTCCGTAAAATTCGGAGTGCGTCCAAGGATTTCCTTTATTTTTTCAAACTCTTCGGGAAGCAATCCGAGTTCCTTTGCAGTGGCAACAGTGGTCAATTTTTCCGTAGAGGCAGTAGACATAGAATTGGTGTTTTTGATTCGAAGGACTCCCTTCGTGAAGAGCGACAAAATTACGGAGAAGTGGTGAACGATAGGAGCGAATTATCAACAAATCCCCAAGTGTTTTTAACGCCGAGACCGGAATGACTCCATGTTTACTCAAGATTCGCTGCGGTTAAATCGGCAACAAACATTTTCTCTAAATTTGATAACTGTGCCCTGGATACCCTTTCTTCTCTATTCCGCTTTTATTTTTTACCTCATCTTCAAACTGAAATTTTTTCAGCTGGAAGGTTTGAAGCGCGGCACGCCACTGTTTTTTTTCCTGCTCAAGATCATTGCCTCCGTCGCCTTGTGGGGAGTTTACACTTTTTATTACACAGACAAAAGCAATTCCGACATCTGGAAATATTTTGATGACAGCAAAGTCATGACAGATGCATTTCATGATCATCCTGCCGATTATTTCAAAATGCTTTCCGGAATCGGTGATGACGATTCGCGGATTGACATGACGTATTACCACAAGATGAATTATTGGTACCAGCAGTTCGACAATAATTTATTGAACGATGCACACATCATTATCCGTTTCAACGCTTTTGTGAGATTGTTTTCATTCGGGAATTATTTCACGCATGCCTTACTGATGTGCTTCCTTGCATTCACGGGATTATGCGCGATCTACAAAATATTCTTTCCGGTTGTGAAAGAATGGAAAGTGGCGGCAGCTGCATTGTTTTTCCTCCTTCCGTCATTGACTTTCTGGAGTTCGGGTGTAATGAAAGAAGGGTTGATGCTGCTTGGGTTGGGAGTTGTCATTTACAATTCATTCTGTTTTTTCACTGACAGAAAATGGTACAGGATCATTTACATCTTATTGGCTTCATGGTTGCTGTTCTTCACGAAACTTTATGTACTGGCTGCATTGATTCCCTCTAGCATCGGCGCATTTTGGGTAATGAAAAACAGCAAGGCTGCCGTGTTGAAATTTCTTGTTGTTCTCGTTTTATGTTTCGCTGCCGGAATGAGCATCAAATTCTTCAAGCCGAAAGACGATCCATTGCAACTGTTGGCATTGAAGCAAATCGATTTCATCAAACAGTCGAGCGGCGGCACTTATCTGTACAGCGATTCGGTGGTTGCATTTATCGCTTCGGACAAAAGGGCTGATCTCGTAAAAATAAACGGGACGTTCTTCCACATCCGGAAAGGTGCGGATTATTATTACTGGAAAATTTATCCTGATTTCAAGGATACACTTTACGCAAACAACAACCACGATACCACGAAATACAAAATCCTGAATGATTTTCCACGCGCAGGGAGTTTGATGGAATCCGAGTATCTGCAACCCACAGTGAAATCATTCCTGATGCAATCTCCGCGCGCCTTGTTCCGTGCACTCTTCCGTCCGCTCCCCTGGGAATTGAAAAACCCGATGAACCTTTTGCCGGCTTTCGAAAACGTTATCCTTATTTTGTTATTGTTCCTTGTCCTGTTTTTTCGCGGAAAAATTTCGTCTCCCGCAATTTTTGGTTTTTGTCTGACGTTTTCATTGTTGTTATTGCTCGTCATGGGATTGATCACACCTGTCCTCGGCGCGCTTGTCCGTTACCGAATTGCCGCACAGCCATTTTTATTTCTTGCACTGTTGATGTGCATTGACAGGGAGAAACTGATGAAAAGATGGAAATGGCTGGAAAAATTCGGCATCTGAAATTGTCGCTCGAATTTGAAAATCTTATTTATGACAAGGCTATTCCTCCTCCTTTTCACAGTCAAATTTCTGGTAACGCCCAATCCCAATCCTGTGAATGAGTCTTACAAGGCAACACATTATTCCAATGGGATTCACACTTTTTCCTATCCGAACGGAAATCGGAAATCCTGTTTCAAAATAAAAAACGGGAACCTCGACAGTGTGTTGACGGTTTGGTTTGAGAACGGGAAAATTTCCGAGATGGATAAATTTGACAATGGAAGATTCATTGACACAAACAGGATTTACAATGAAGCCGGCCAGTTGCTCATTGAAGAATCATTCAGGCATGACACCATTCTTTATTACCGGGAGATTTCCTATTACCCGAATGGAATGGAGAAACAGGAAAGGACACTTTAATTCGATTCCATTTCCCAAACCCTCTGTCCATTCTGCAAATCGACAAATGCGAACAACCGGATTTATTTTGACGCCGACCTTTTTTTCAGGAACATGAAATGCCACGGGAAATATTCCGGATTTTATTCCGACGGAAAAATAAAAACCGAAGCGGAAATCGTCAATTACATTTATCAGGGCGATTACAAAACCTATTATGAAAATGGGAATTTGTCGTGCAAGGGTTCGTACCGCAACAATGATTATGACGGTGTTTTCACTTATTACACGAAAAACGGTGAAGTGAAAAAAACAGAAAACTGGTCGAATGGAAAATTGACCGGCAAATAAAGCTGCTGTCGGTCAATTCAACTGCACACCGATTATTTCACGGAATAATTTATGCGGGGTGAATTTATTTCAATTAATTTGTTGAACTAAATTCCAAAACCAGCCCCCAATGAAAAAATCCAATCTCGCATTTTTCCTTTTTCTCTCATTGCTCGTTTTCCACATTCCTTCACAGGCGCAAAAAGCAAAGCATTTATACAAGCGCGGATTGAAAAAGGAATACAAGGGCAATACCGATGGAGCCATCGCCGATTTTACAAAAGCGATTCAAAAAGATCCCAACTACGTTGATCCATATTTTGAGCGGGCGCAAATTTATTCCGACCGTTCCCAATACGAAGCGGCCATCGCCGATTATTCCAAGCTGATCGAATTGGTGCCCGATAACGCCTTCAACTATTCGAGCAGGGCGGAAAATTATCGCATGCTCAAGCAATACCAGAATGCATTTTCGGATTACAGCAAGGCTTTTGAAATTGATCCGAGAGATGTTACGTCGTTGTTTTACCGTGGCTATTGCAATTATAAATTGAACAACTACAAGGAATCGATTCCCGATTTCAATAAAGCCATTGCCCTGGATTCAACAGACAAGGATTATTTTTTCTATCGCGGACTTGCTTTTGATTATCTCGACGAGGATACGGCCGCGATTGCCGATTTCACGAAAGTGATTTCACTCAAATCGGATGATGAGGAAGCGTATGTGGACAGGGGAAACCTGTATGTGACGTTGAAGGATTATGAAAAGGGATTGGTTGATCTCAGCAAGGCGATTGAATTGGACCAGACGGATGCAATGGCTTACCGCAGCCGCGGAATCTGCAATCGGCATTTGAAAAAATATGATGCTGCGATTTCCGATTACAACAAAGCAATTCAGCTCGAACCCGACAATCAGGATAATTATTTCGACCGTGGAATCTGTTGGGATGATATGGAAAATTACCAGAATGCCGTTTCGGATTATACAAAAGCGATTGAAATGAATCCGGATTACGCCGGCTCTTACCTCAATCGTGGAAATGCTTATGATGACATGAAGGATTATGAAAAGGCGATGGCCGATTACAACAAGGCGATTGCGCTGAATCCAAAATTCACATTGGCATTTTACAATCGCGGCATGTGCAACATTGACCTGAAAAAATTCGACGATGGCCTTCAGGATTTGAACAAGGCGATTGAATTGGATCCGCAGGACGCAGATGCCTATTTCGAAAGGGGAATCTGCTGGGAAGGCAAAAATGATTATGTGAATGCGTTCGCTGATTATACGCAGGCGATCCAAATCAATCCGCAAGAGGAAAAGGCGTATGTCAATTTGGGCAATGTGTTCGATCACGAAAAGGATTACAAGAATGCAATGGTGAATTACAACAAGGCGATTGCATTGGATCCGAATGATTCATTGGGTTATTACAACCGCGGCATCTGTTATCGCGCACAGGGAAAATATGACCTGTCGATTCCCGATTTCACTAAAACAATCGAGCTGAATGCAAAAGACGAGAAGGCTTATTATTACCGCGGTTGCTCCTATTTCGAATTGCATCAATCCGCAAAGGCATGTGACGATTGGCAAAAAGCGCAAGAACTCGGTGATGCGGAAGCGACGGAAAAAATCAGGGAACACTGTAAATGAATCATCCGATAAAACCATGGAACAAGAAATGAATTCAGGGAACATTCCCTTTCAGGTCAGCGATTGGGAAAACATTCCTGCAACGGCACATAAAGGCGAAACCGGTTTTTCGCTATGGAAAACACTTCAACTCGGTGATTTGAGAATCCGAATGGTGGAATATTCTGAAAATTACAAAGCCGACCATTGGTGTCAAAAAGGCCATATTGTTTTTTGCATTGGCGGCGAAATGACAACCGAAATGGCTGACGGATCCCAAACTGTGCTGAAAAGAAATATGTCCTATGTCGTTTCGGATGAATTGAGCTCGCACCGGACATTCACAAAAAATGGCGCGAAACTTTTTATTGTCGATGGGGGATTTTTAAAACGTCAATCCTGATTGAAAACGATTTGGAATCAGATTATCTTTGACCCGAACATTTCAATTTTCAAACCGTTCGACTTTATATCTTATACAAATGAAAAAACAATTTGAAAACCGTTTTGAAATTTCCGAGATTGACAATGGTTCAATGGTGATTGTCGGATTGTTGGGCGATGGGATAATACAGGAATCCAAAAAGGAAATCCATGAATTGATTATGGAAAGGCTTTATCAAATCGGTCTTGCCTACAAATTGAAATACTGTGCACTCATCGATATTTTCGGCGACTTGAAATTGAATGACTTGACCTGTCCCGCTTTTATCGCGGAACTGGAATTCATTGAAGAGATGATTGCCGATCCGTTGCTGCGGAAAACAATTCCGGAAATAAAAAGCGTGGCGGAAGAATGCATCAAACAAAAGGGGAAAGTGAAATTCATCATCAGCGGAAATTGAAAATTGATCCGTTCCTACAAAATCACCGACAAGCCTTCTCTCATTGAGATTTTCCAACTCAACACACCCGAATATTTTTATCCGCACGAACAAAAAGACCTCGAGGAATTTTTAGCCGAACATGCCGATACTTTTTTTGTGGTTGAGATCGGGAATAAAATCGTTGGAAGCGGCGGCTATCATTTTCCCGAAAACAAATCAGCCGCAAGAATTTCCTGGTACATGTTCCATCCCGAATTCCGTGGAAAGGGATTGGGAAGAAAACAGGTTGAATTTTCATTGGAAGAAATACGAAAAGAAAAATCCGTCAAGACAATTTCCGTCTGGACATCCAATCTCGCTTACCGGTTTTATGAGAAATTCGGTTTCATCAATCAGGAAATAAAAAAGGATTTCTGGGGACCGGGGATGGATCTTTACCGAATGGAGATGGGTACGAATCAGGAATGAAGTACGAATCTACGAACTGCGAAAAATGAAAATTTGATTGCCCCAATTAACCTAATCACCTAATCACTTCTCCGATGCACCTCTACAACGAAAATCAAATTGTACAACAGGCGATGGAGGAATATTTCGAGCATCATCATCTTGGGAAGGACGGTGGACTGCACAAGAAATGGGCGAAAATAAAAGTGGGGCGATTCCATTTTCCGATTCCCAATACAAAAGCGAGACAAAAGGCACTTGTCTTTCACGACATTCATCACATTGTTACGGGTTATGATGGAAACTGGAGTGGCGAGGTTTCCATTTCCGCTTGGGAAATCGCATCGGGCTGCGGAAAATATTATGCAGCGTGGCTACTCGACTTATGGGCAATGGCGGTTGGGATCTTCCTGTTTCCGAAATTTTCCTTTCGCGGTTTCATCCGAGGAAGAAGATCGAAAAATCTTTATCACGAAACTTTTTCACGTGAAGACGCATTGCAAATGCAGATCGGTGAATTGAGGAAAAAATTATTGCCGGAGAAAACCGAAAATCAGCCGCCAAGCGTAAAAGAGATTTTTTCATTCATCGCCTATTCGTTTGCAGCATTGCTGTCATTCTTCATTCCGTTTGTCCTTCCCTATGTCATTTTATCTTGGTGGTTATTTTTCCGCCGTTGATTTTCCTTGCTATATTTGGTTAGCTCCTGAATTTTCATCTCACCTAAAAATATTCCCATGAACTGGAAACTCATTTTTTCACTTTCACTGATCGGTTTGGCAATGTCATTCCTGACCGTATTTGTTGTGCCCATGAATGATGAATGGATGTGTTGGCTTCCCATTTTCCTGATCTGTTCTTTCATCATTGCAAAAAAATCAAACGGAAAATATTTTCAGCACGGCTTCGTATTGAGTCTTGCCAATTGTTTTTGGATTGTCGTGGTGCACATTCTCCTTTATAAGAATTATATCATCTTGAATCCGCATGCGAATGACATGAACACATTAATGCCCTTGCACCCTCGACGGATGATGCTCATTACGGGACCTGTGATTGGAATTGCATCCGGATTGATTCAGGGACTTTTCGCTTTCATCTGGAGCAAAATCCTGAAGAAATAATTTTCCTGTCGCTCCATGGGAAAAGAAAACACAAAAGACCTTCTGAAATTTCTCAAGCCTTTTCCGGTTGAGATTCAGGAAACCGCTTTGTGGCTCAGGGAATTTGTCTGGGATTTATATCCCGATTCCAACGAATTGATTTACGACAATTATAACGCTGTCGCATTCGGCTGGGGAGATTCCGATAAACTCGCTGATGTTTTTTGTTCGATTGCCGTTTATGGAAAAGGTGTCAATTTGGGTTTCAACCGCGGTTCGGAAATTCCGGATGCAAAAAAAATATTGTTGGGCGATGGAAGCCTTTACCGATTCATCCGCGTGAAAAGCGAAACCGATTTTCCGAAAACGGAGATCAAAAAATTATTGAAGTATGCGCATACACATGCAAAAGTGCGCATGAAGGAAAAAGGCCAGACGCAAATCCTGAAAGGAACGACCATCGTAAAATCGATTTCACCGAAAAAAAGGAGACCGGAATAAAATGAACCTGATTGAAAAATTCGTTTATCTGCTCGGCTGGCTGAGAATTTTCATTTCTCCCTTTTCCGCCGGCGCAATCGGCGGCTTTTTATATTGGCGCAATAATCCGGATTCAAAAACCTCAATGTTCATCGGTGCAGGAATTGCACTTGTTGGAATGATCATCGGGATTGTTTGGGCGGAATTTGTAAGGAGAAAATCGAATACGATCGATTTCATTTCCAAAGTGGATGCTTCACCCGACTTGGATGATCTTGATAAAAAACAATGATCAGCTTACATTTCAAGAAAAAAAACGAGTAACAATTACCAGTATGGAAAAAATAAAATGCATGCCCAGTGTCCGGATATTGATCGCCATTCCCCTACTTCTTTTCATGGGAACAATCATTGTTTATCAAGACATGCGTGCCGAGCCTGGTGTCAATACCGTTGCCCCGATCTGGGTGAGCTTTCTCTTTTTCCTAATCGCACTTTTTGCAATTGCTTCCCTGAAAGTGGTCACGATCACTCGCGATCGGATTGTTATCAGATGGTTGATCACAAGAAAAAAGATCGATGCACCTTTCAGCAACATTGAATCCATCAGCTTGACGGAACGAACCATGACAGTGTCCGATCG
>CAYMZV010000151.1:0-9740 GCA_964394965.1 uncultured Chryseobacterium sp. | reverse complement strand
TTATCAGCAAAGTGCCATTGAAAAAATCTTCAAGCGGCTTACCGAGCATTCCACCAGATACAATCTCCTCTATCAACTTCCAACTGGCGGAGGAAAGACCGTCATCTTTTCGGAAATAGCGCGACGCTACATTCAACTCACGGGAAAAAAAGTATTGATTCTCACCCACCGTTTGGAATTGTGTGCACAGACAGCGCAAATGCTCAATGAATTCGGTGTGAAAAACAAAGTGATTGACAGTGCCGTAAAGGAATTGCCGGTGCCGAATGAATACATGTGCTTTGTGGCAATGGTGGAAACATTGAACAACCGTTTGCGCGATAAAATCCTGAATCTCGACAGCATCGGATTGATGATTGTGGATGAGGCGCATTACAATTCCTTTTCCAAATTATTCAAGTTCTACGAAAAGGGAATTGTATTGGGAGTTACCGCAACACCCTTGAGCTCGAACATCAACATCAGGATGAAAGACAATTACGATGAACTCATTGTGGGTGAATCGATTTCCTCGCTGATAGAAACAGGTTTTTTGGCGCGCGCTACCACGTATCACTATCACGTGGGATTGACGTCGCTGAAAGTCGGGATTTCGGGTGATTATACAGTCAGTTCTTCCGAGCGGCTGTATAACAATTATGTGATGCAGGATAAATTGATCAGCGCTTACCGGGAAAAATGCATTGGAAAAAAAACTTTGATTTTCAATAATGGAATAGCCACTTCGCATTATGTCTATTCCACATTCCGTGAAGCGGGTTATCCGATCAAACACCTTGATCACACACATACCGGCAGGGAGAGAAAGGAAATCCTGAAATGGTTCAAGGAAACACCCGATGCCATTCTCACCTCCGTAAGTATCCTTACAACCGGATTCGATGAGCCCACCATCGAGTGCATCATCCTCAACCGCGCAACACGATCGCTTACACTTTATTTCCAGATGATCGGAAGGGGTTCGCGGGTGTTGAAAGACAAAAAGGATTTTATCGTCATTGATTTGGGAAACAACCTGAACCGTTTCGGACTTTGGGATGCCCCGATCGATTGGGTAAGCATTTTCAGGTCACCGGAACATTATCTCCAGAACATTCAAAGTGATGAAGAGATTGAGCAGAATTATAAGTATGCGATGCCGGAAGAATTGCGCAACCGGTTTCCCAATTCCGCGACAGTTGATTTTGACATCAAGCACGAATACATTGTTGCAAAAAATGAGGGAGAACGTCCAAAAAAAGTCATCGAACGTTCCATTGAGCAGCACATCGGCATTTGCATGGAAAACAGCACGAGCATTGACGAAGCCTTGCTGCTTGCCGATCTGTTGAAAGAGGAAATTGAATTCCGTGTAAGGGTTTATGCGCGATGCCTGAGCAAGACTTCCGAGAGTTATGTAAAGTGGTTACAGGATGAATACAAACGCAAGGTGAAAATTGCATTGATCAAGAATTTCCAACGCGCGAATGAAGGCATCTTGAGTGAAGAGGAAATTTCGGAAACGGGGATTTTGCCCGAGCAGGAAGAGAATGACGGGGAAGCGATTTAATCGGAATCTTTTCTTTTCAATCTTGCCAAATTCCGGTGAATGTATTTTTGTGTCGGCAACATGCTTTGCTGAATGCGTCTCGCATAATAAATGCTGTCGAGCACTTCCCTTTGCTTTTCCTCCACCAGTATTTTCTGTTCTTCAATCAGCCGTTTCTGCCTTTGTGTAACCCGGAAACGGTTGAAAAGGAATCCGGCAAAAACAACCACCAGCAACAAGCCTGACAGAACGAATACCAATACAATGTCTTTTTTCCGTTTCTCGGCATCGTCAACAGCGTCCTTTTTTTCCTGCAACGCTTTTACCGAAGATTCCTTTTTGTCAAACTCATATTGCATTTGGGTCTGGACTGTTTTTTTCGTCACCTCTTCATTCAATAAACTGTCGCTGTATACAATGAACATCTTGTAATTCTCGAACGCGCCCTTGAAATCTCCCGTCGCACTGTCGACAAGCGCAATCCCTTCATAGCTGCTTTGGATGCCTTCTTTTCTGCCGATCGATTGCGAAAGTGTCAACGCCTTTTCAAAATACGATTTGGCTTCTGCATATTTTTTTTGCTGCTGGTAATCCCCACCTATGTTCAGGTAACAAACCGTAATTCCCGCCTTATCGCCAATGGATTCCTTGATCGACAGCGATATCAGGTTCTCTTTCATGGCATCAGCACTTCTTCCCTCCCTGCTGTACACATTCGCAATGTTGCTATGGCAACTGGCAATTCCCTTTTTATTCTTTAGCCCGGTAAACAAATCCATTGCAATAAGGTATTCCGCAATGGCCGAATCATTTTTCAGTTCGTCGTAATAAACATTGCCAAGGTTCACATGCGAATTGGCCAATCCGGTTTTGTAGCCCACCGCCTGATAAAAATTTACCGCGAGACGATAATAATGCAACGCCTGTACATTATCCTTTTGTGAGTGGTATATGTTCCCGATGTTCATGTAAACATGGGCCATCGATTTTTTGTTCCCCAATTTCTCCCTGATTTTCAGCGACAGGAAATAATTTTTCAGCGCTTCCGAAAAATTTCCCATCTTATTATTCACAACACCGATGTTGTTGTACGATTCCGAGATGCCAACGCTGTCCTTGATTTGCAATCTTGCCTCGAGCGCCTTGGTATTGAAGTCCAATGCCTGGAAAAAATCGCCTTGGTTCTCACATACATTTCCCAAAACATTATAGGCGTTCCCCACTCCTTTCGTAAAATCCAGTTTTTGGGAAAGCGCGAGCAATTGTTGGGCATAATTTTTTGCCGTGTCGTTGTTGGAAGCGTAGTAATAATAGAGGGAAATTTCCTTCAGTGTACTTGCCTTGGAAGTATCTTCCTTTTCCCTTTTCAAAACGGTAAGCATGGAATCAATCTTCTTGCCCTGCGAAAAAGAATCAACAAATGCAAAAACCGAAAGGAGCAAAACAAGGTAACGCTTCATATTTCATTCTCGGCAGTCCTTAATTTCACCCTTTGGCGAAGAAGAATGGCTTGCCGTATTTTCTATTTTTTCGTTCGCACAACTCACTTTCCAAATCTAACGTTTCCCTTCCGCATTTTAAAATTATGATCCAACCATTTACAAATATTTGAAACCGAGTAATTCCATTCACAAAAACGATTTTTGCCCACCCGATAAAAATCGCCCTTGAATTTCATCTTCCCATTCTGTAAAAAAAAGCTGCGTCAAATCATTTTTTCGCTACTCCCACTTTTTTTTCTGCCACTACTCTCTTCAGCACAAACTTATCCCGTTCAACTCACCACACAACTCGTTCCCCCATTCAGCGGATACATTCCCGATTACGCTGCACCGGGAAACGAAAGTTTGCGTGCGCTGATTCTCTTCACCGATTTTTCCCATGCAACTTATGATGTCAAATTAAAAATAAAAATCCAAGGGCAGGGAATCACCATTCAAAGTCATCCCTATTATTTTTCGGGACCGATTACCGTTGAACCGGGCGTTCCCTTATTGCTGAGTGGAACGGATTTCGCAGGATTGCTGAATGAAAACAATCTCGATTTTTCAGGCATCACCCGTGCGGATTATGACGCGCATAAGGTTTTGCCTGAAGGATTTTACACCATAACGGTTACCGCTTATGATTTCCTGAACCCGATCCCGATTCAAGTCAGCAATGAGGGAATGATCCAAGCGTGGATGGTATTGAATGATCCTCCATTCCTCAATCTTCCTTCCTGCAATTCTTCAATCATTCCAACCTCACCGCAACAGATAACTTTCTCCTGGGCAAGCATGAATCTTTCCGCACCATTCTCATTGGGAACGGAATACACGTTTGAACTGTGGGAAATTTTTCCGGCGAACATGAATGCGGGAAATATTGTGGCTTCAACGGCACCGTTGTATTCAATTACAACTTCACAAACCATCCTGAATTATGGGATTGCTGAACCTCCCTTGATTGCCGGACGTGAATATGTATGGCGTGTGCGGGCGCGTGACCTGGAAAACCGGGAGCTGTTCCGCAACAACGGTTATTCCTCGTTGTGCACTTTTCAGTATGGAAACAACCTCGACCTGTTTGGAAATATCGGAAACATAACCTTGCATGCACAGACCATTACCCACCGACAAGCGCATTGCTGGTGGGATTCCATTTCCATTTATTCCTCCTATCGTTTTGAATTTCGAAAAGTCGGCGGTGAAAATTGGTTCCCTTTTTATACCGATCACGCTTCACTGAATATTCCAGATCTCGAACCGAACACGGATTACGAAGCGCACGTCACTGGAATCACTTCAGATGCAGAAGGTCCGCAAAGCAATGTTGCAACTTGGCATACGCCTCTCCAACCGATCCTGAATTGCGGAGAGACTTCTCCTCCACCCGCCCAACAAAATTTTCGACCGCTCACGCAAGCGAGCACGGGAATGATTTGGCAAGTGGGACAATTTGAAATGGAAGTGACTTCACTGAATGGGAATTCAAATTTGCAAGGATGGTATTCGGGCTTGGGGAAAATCGTCATGCCTTTGGGATGGACTGTGAATTGTTCATTCCAGAATGTGAAGATCGGGGAGGATCACGTGATGTATGCGGGCGAAGTGCGGGCGATAACGGAAGGAATTACACAATGGATTTCACAATACAATATCAGTGGAAATGTTTCTCCGGAAATTCAAGTCAATTCAAACATTGATAATGCTTCCCAAATAATTGTCAATGAATTGGGAGGGGAAATCACAATTGGCGGAAATACCTATTCCTATGATTCGCAAGATGGAACTGCCATTGAAGATTCGGATGGTTCGTTGTGGATTGTGACAACGGATGGAAATGTCATTTATGGTGGAGAATCCGGACACGTTTTCAATCCGCTTCCTCCTGCCACTATCAATACAAATTATGGAACAGCAATTTTTTCCGCGCCGGATGAATTGTATGGGTTCGACAAATTTGAAATTCCCGCTTGGAGAAATTATTACGATGATGTGACGGATCTGAAAGACAATAGTCAAAATCCCGTTTCATGGAAATCCGTTCAGTCGAAGAAATATGATGTTGTAAAAGTTTTGCTTTCTCCCTTACAGGGAATTTCAGTTGACAGTATTTTTTTCTACACACCGACTGGAACAATTTACGCCGGACATGGAACAGGAAACCTGAAAACAATTTATATCGTCGGCGGAGAAAACAAGGACAGGCAGGATTTGTATGCGGGATTCTATTCTTCGAATCACCAGATCATCAACATCGGGAAATTGAATATTGTCAGTTTTCAAAAGGAAGAAAAGAAAATCAAATTGGTTCCTCTTGCGGCTTCGGCAAATTCGATTCCAGGAATTCCCCAAAGCATTGCAGCACAACTGCAACATTCGCTCGATAGCATCTACGCCGGCGGAATCATCAAGTGGACAGTTGAAACGGAAAATCAAGCATTGACTCCAACGGGTTGGGACAATAATCACGACAACAAATTGGATGTTCGTTCCTCCGGTCTCGCACACTATAGCGACGAAATGAACTCCATCAATACTGCCTTGCGTTACCAATCCTATTATTCTCCCAATGATTATTTCATTTTCGTCAGCTCCATTCCACCCGATTCTTCGTGGAATGAATTGCAAGGGGAAATGCCACGCGGAAAAAATATCGGATATGTTTTTGAAAATGCAACTGATCCGAATTTTGAAAAAACAATTGCACATGAAATCGCGCATGGTTGTTTTGCGCTCGAACACAGTTTCAATGGCAATGCACCTGCTCCGAAAGGAACAACGGATAATCTATTGGATTACAACAATGGGAAACGACTTGTGCAATTCCAATGGGCATGGATGCACAATCCTGCAGGATGGACGGGTTTGGACAACGATGAAAATTCGGCAAGCGTTTTTGTCGACATGCGTGAACTGTTGCCATTCCTGAATTCCGACAGTACCTCCTTCACCTTTTATTCACCGTCAGGGTTGCCATTTACAATTCCGATGAATGGGTTGTCGCAAGTTGTTTTCAGTTATGGCGATGAATATAATTTTTCAGCTTGCGGCAATGATGGAAGTTACAATGAGAATCCGGTCGGTTCACTCATTTCATTTACGTTGAATGGAAATAAATATGTCTGTTATTCACAATGTTCCGGAAATCAATTTCTCGGCTATCATGTATCGAACAGCGCTGTTGTTTTTCGTGATTCCATTTCACATCGGCTTTCTCCATCGGCGGGAATCATCGGTTATCCGTGTGTAAATGTCGGTTCCATTGTTTTTGTTGTTGCGAAACAGGCTTTTGTCAATGCAACCACAATTTCCGCCACTGATTATTTGGCAAGTGGTACTATAGTACAACATGTCATCCAACCCAATTTCCTATTGCAATCCAATCCCACCACAACCGAAATCAATGCGACCATCTATCCGCCCTACTCTTCCGATGCGGAAAATTATCTCATTTCGAATTTATCGGCGGCAAGTTGTGGATCGGATTTGTCTTCTTACGTTTTGACTTACGCCTACCAGATCAATAAATATCCTGACGTTTACAACTGCTGTTTCAAGGAAACGGAAATCACTTCCCAAAACATTGACCCGTTCACTTCCTATCTCCCGCTTCCGAATGCCTATCAAAGTATTCCCGAATCGACTCCATTCGAGCAACAGGAACAGGAAATAAAACTGTTGCAGGAAAAAACGAGGGTGAAATTCCATTACATCGATGAGAAAAGGAAAAACATCAATGCTGAAATTCTCGCCATCGCCAATCCAAGTGTCATGGGCGACACTCTTTTTTCAGCGCTCGATTATACGTGCGTCTGGAATGTGTTGTATGCGAGCACACGTTTGCATGCGATAAATGTCTTGTGTGAATCGTCAGTGAATGGCGATTGGCTGGGTGCGGGGAATAATTATGAAAGTTTGGTCAATCGTCTGCTTTGTTTTTCGAAAGATCCTATCCAACAGGATTCGCTGCTGAATGCGTTGCATGAAAACAACAATCAGTTGTTGCAATTGTTGTGGGAAAAATTGGATCTCGATGGACTTGATGAGTTTGTAAACACAATTACCGGTTGGATCGCAAGTCGCGCAACGGACAAACCGACCTTCCAATCCATTCACGATGAAGCGTACATCGGAAATTCAAACTCAACACAATCGAGTCCACGCTATTTTGAATTTTACAGATGGGCAACGGAATTCAATTCCGAACATTATCAATTCACTTCGCAAAATCATTTTGTAGACGGTAGTGCGAATATTTATCTGGAAACAACTTACGATCCTGATGAGAATGACAACCAGCCGGGTGGTTATCTCGCCACCACATTGGATGCTTTCGATTGGATTGCCGTTCACATCGGCGATGACATGCCTTCGCTCGGTTTGAAAAAGAACCAGAATCTGGTTGTCCCGATGATCTGGGCAAAATGGTTGAGCACAAGAATTTCCACGAATGATGTAAGTCGCAGTTTATCGCTCATCGGACAAGTTGTTTTATTCCTCGCTACCGATTACGCGGGAAATGCATTGTTCGAAGGAGCCTTCACCGCCACCGAGGTTGGAACTTCCATGACAGCAAAAATGGTGGGGCAGGATTTGAAGGCATTTGTGTTGCAGAATGCCACCGAAGGGGAAATTGCAAGTGCGGAAATTGGAGCGGATGGTGGATGGGTTTTTCGGGATTTGAGGTGGGTTGACAACAACGAAAGTGGTTATGTGACTGTTGGCAAACTAAATGGTGTAAAATATTATAATCCCGAAAATCAATTGGTAGAAGGCGACCTGGAAGTCGTCATCAATTCTGCAACAAAAGTCTGTAAAGTAAGAAGGCCCGCAGTAAGATTGAATTTCCAAACTAGTTGGTTACCCGATCGTGTTATTGAGGGGAATTTGGATAATCCGGTTGGTGCATTGGGGTGTTACAACAAAACAAATATTCCGGGTTATGGAAATGTAAGCGACACAAAAAACATGCTGGAGCAATTGCAATATCCAAAGACAAATGATTTCAGTTATTCTTGTGGAGGATTCAAACTCTTGAATTCATTGGATGGTACATTTACTACTCTCGATGAGTTTTGGGTAAATTACAATGTGCCTTTTTTGCAATCACTCACCGATGCAAAAGCTGATATTTATATTTTGAGTGATCCGGAGAATGAGTATTTGCTTTATCAAACGGAAATGGATGAAGCAAGTGGTCAACTTAAATTTAAGACTGATGAAAATACTGCACGAATTAGGACTTCTTTTGGAAGAGAAGTCGAGTTTATGAATAATGAGGTTACTTTGGGAAAGTATAGATTTAATTCAGTAGCTGGGAAATATGAATATATTGGCCAATAGAACAAATTATTTTATCAGACTATACACATCCCACTTACCAAATGGCACAACTTTATTTTTAGAATACAGTATTAGCTTGTCGTTTTGAATCATACCAATATTCTCTGAATCTGAGCCAAAGTCAATCCTGATTTCATTGTTAGCTATTGTAAATTTTCCCAATGTAACATCGGGGTTTTTACCAAAAAAAAGGTTTTCATCATTCAGTGGTTTTTCACTATTAGAATAAAATAAAATGCAAATCCCATCATTAGAAAAACTTAAATAATTCCATGTATACTCCCACAACACTTGTCCCCCATGCCACTCAGCAGAAACTTTTTTGAGAGATTGATAAAGTTTATTGTATTGAATCATAGCTGTCAAATTTGAGAATAATTTTTTCATTCATCTAATTTATTCTTCCTCTTCATTTGTCATTTACAAATACTTACATCCACTTGCAACCAACTATGCGGAAACATTTCTTTGGACTAAACTTCAAAAACACAACCTTGCCGCGCGAAAATTCAGTAGACAACATGGCTTCCGACCATCCATTGCGGAAATAAAAAAGCATTTTAATTCAACTGAATAAATCTATTAGAATTCTACGACACCAACTTCGCAATTCCAAACGCAGCGCCTGCCGCCAACATTCCTATCAACGTAACTTTCAAGGCGCCTCTCCACGGGTTTTGTCCTATGGCCTTGTTCTTGAAAAATCCGAATAACGCCAATGCTATTACAGTTATTCCGGAAGAATAATACAATCCGTGTTCGGGGGTTTGAGTGAAAAAATAAGACGAGAGTGGAATGAATCCGCCACCTACGTAGGCGGCGGCAATGGTAACGGCAGAATTCCTTGCACGTTTTGCGTCGGGTTTTTCCAATCCCAATTCAAACTTCATCATGAAGTTCACCCACTTGTCTTTGTCCATCGCGAGTTCATCCACGAATTCCTTTTTCACTTTTTCCGAAATTCCATATTCCGCCAATATTTCTTCAATTTCCTCTTTTTCCTTTTCCGGCAAATATTTCACTTCATCGTATTCCCTTTTCAATTCCGCATCGTAATGTTCCGACTCCGTTTTGCCTGCCAGATAACCACCCAATCCCATGGCAATCGATCCTGCAATGATTTCCGCAATTCCTGCTGTAATCACAATTCCATTGCTGCTCACGGCGCCACTCAATCCGGCAGTCAACGCAAATGGAACCGTCAATCCATCCGACATGCCAATGACAATATCACGGACAATGGCGGAACCTGTGAAATGTTTTTCTTCGTGTGTATGGTGATGATCGGACATGGGAGATTGGATAACGTGTGAAATAAGGATTAGAAAATTACGAAATAATAAGGTAGTGGGTCAGTTTCACTTTTATTAAGTATCGCCGAC
>CAYMZV010000150.1:8241-9768 GCA_964394965.1 uncultured Chryseobacterium sp. | reverse complement strand
TGATTGACAACACCTATTCCTTTTATGGTTTCAGTGAAGGGGTGGGTGGAATTTATAAATATGGAAAATTCGGTTTCATCGATTCGACCGGAAAAATAATTGTTGCTCCAGTCTATGACGATGCACTTCCTTTTTCTCAAGGACTCGCTGCGGTTCTTCATGGAGGCAAATGGGGATTCATCGATAAGACCGGAAAAGAAATCATTCCGTTGAAATACAATTCCGCCAATTCATTTACAAAAGAAGGATTGGCCTGCGTCGGAACATTGCCCGGACAAAGTGATGCCAGTGTAACGGATGCAAGCTCGACTGATGTTGCCATGGAATATGAAAGTGATGACAATACTTATTACGGATACATCGACAAGACAGGAAAGTGGATCATCAAACCGCAATTTTCCTATGCCGAAAGTTTTTCGGAAGGACTTGCCGCCGCTTCCTTGGAATATGACGAGCGCGGTTACATTGACAAAACAGGAAAATTCATCATTCCTCCAAAGTATGATGTGACGAGTCCTTTCCAGAATGGTTACGCACTTGTCAAAATCAGGATGTACCAATCCGTTTACATTGACAAAATGGGAAAAGTGAACAAGGCGATTTCAACGCAGCATGCAGTTTTCAACAAAGCCATTCCGCTTGCGTATGATTTCGACGATTCTTCCATGCTCGTTGGTTATGTCAATGAAAAAGGGGAGGAAATCATTCCGCACATTTATCATGCGGGAGGAAATTTCGTGAAGGTGAAATAGTTTGAATCGCATTTCAATTCACAAAAAAACAAACGATGACAGTAGAACTTTTCAATCGGGAATTTGAAGGAATAACAGGTCCGCTGAAATCCTATATCTTGAGAATCACCGCCAGCCTTGCCGATGCGGAAGACATTGTGCACGATACCTACATCAAGGCGCTGGAAAAACTGAATACATTCAGGGGCGATTCCTCCTTGAAAACCTGGCTGTTCACCATTGCATCCAATCTGGCCAAAGACAATTTGCGCGCACAGAAACGCTGGACGGAAAATGTAACCGACATCACAAAAGCGGCAGCCCTGTCGAATCAACAATTCTTGCAGGAAGCGATGCAGATCAGGATGACTTCGCCGCACGGACAGTTTGAGGTGAAGGAACACATCGCGTTTTGTTTTACATGCGTTTCAAAATCATTGCCGCTCGAACAGCAACTGTGCATTTTCCTGAAAGAGGTGTATGAATTCAAGGTTGCCGAAATCACCACCATTCTCGATACCACGGAAGCGATGGTGAAATATTATTTGCACACGGGCCGAACGAAAATGATAAATGTTTTCGAAGGGCGTTGTGCATTGATCAACAAGGAAGGTGTTTGCCATCAATGCTCGGAATTGAATGGAATATTCAATCCGAAACAAAACACCCAACACGAAATCATGAAAATCGAAATGGCGAGGGAAGCGGAAAAAGGTGACAAGGAAAGATTGTTCGATTTGCGGATGTCCATCCTGAAGGAAATCCTCACTTTTTCATGGATCCTGATAATATTCCG
>CAYMZV010000150.1:0-8231 GCA_964394965.1 uncultured Chryseobacterium sp. | reverse complement strand
TGAAGGAAATCGATCCATTCAAATCGAAGGCTTCCGAATTGCAATTGCATCATTTGGAACACAATAGACAAGTGATGGATAAATATTTGGAAAAAACTGCCGGCTAACCCTATCGTTTTGTTTTGCTCGTTCGTCAAAAGGGTATAAACAAAACGAAAATGGGAAATCCAATCAAAGCCACTACTGTAAAAACAACATTCAGTCGCCAGACTGCAGTGAATGTTGAAATCAAGGCCGATGCAGCCATTGTGTGGGCATTGCTTACCAAGGCATCCGATTATCCGCGATGGAATTCAACGGTAACTTCTATCGAAGGGAACATTGCATTGGGTGAAAAAATAAAATTGAAATCCATCCTCGATGCGAAGCGTACTTTCAAATTGAAAGTGAAGGAATTCGAACCTGAAAAAAGATTGGTGTGGGGCGATGGACAAGGGAGCCGCATTTATTCCATTGCAAAAAATGGAAATGGCGCACTCACTTTTTCCATGACTGAAAAAATCGGCGGACTGATGTTTCCGATGTATGCGAAAATGATTCCACCATTTGATGAATCGTTCGAGCAATTTGCAAGCGACTTGAAAAAAGAATCGGAAACAATCATGAATTCCAAATAACCAACGAACCAATACCGAAACAAAATGAAAATCGTCAAAGTGAATTATACCACCAAACTTGAATTTGCAGAACAGAACCAACGCAACATAAAAATTGTCATGGATGATTTGAATAAACTGAATCATTCCGGCATCAATTACAATGCGTGCTTGGGTGCCGATGGAAAAACATTTACACACACGGCTTTTTTCAAATCGGATGAAGATCAGAAAATGCTGAATGATTTAGCCTCGTTCAAATCATTTCAGGAACAGCTTAAGTCGAGCGGACTTGAATCGCCACCGAAGCAAGAGTTGTTGAGTTTGGTCGGTTCTTCCAATGACATTTTCACTTCCTAAAAAAAAAACAAATGAATTCAGACAAGACAATCCTGGTCTCAGGTGCAACCGGTCGTCAAGGCGGAGCTGTCATCAGGCATCTTTTGAAAAATGATTTCCGTGTGAAAGCACTTTCAAGAACACCGGACAGCATTTCAGCCAAACAATTGGCAGCGCAAGGGATTACCGTCGTGAAAGGCGACATGGCAGATACCTCTTCACTGATAAAAGCGATGGAAGGATGTCATGGCGCTTTCAGCATCCAGAATTATTTTGAATACGGTGAAGAAAAAGAAGTACTGTTCGGGAAAAATATGGCGGATGCGGCGAAGAAAGCCAACCTGTCACATTTTATTTTCGGTTCCATTGCAGGAGTGGATACGAATACGGGAGTGCCGCATTTCGAAACGAAGTACACGATTGAAAAATACATTCGCGAAATCGGATTGAATGCAACCGTTTTACGGGCCGTTAAATTCATGGAGAATTATTACATCCTTCAAGTGTATAAAGGTATCTTGGGAGGGAAATTGTTCGATGCGATCAAACCTGAAAAGAAACACCAGATCATTGCGCTTGACGATATCGGCGCTTATACTGCAGATGCTTTTGCAAATCCCGAAAAATATTCTGGAAAGACAATTGAAATTGCAGGAGAGGAAATGACCAATGCACAAATTGCCGCAACCATGTCGGAAGTTTTCGGCCATCCGATAAAATCAAAAAACCTTCCCATGTTTGCAGCGAAAATATTCATGGACAAGGAAGTTTACCTGATGTATAAATGGTTCAACAAAAAAGGATTTACCGTTGACATAGAAAGCAACAGGCAGAATTTCCCTTCCGTCAAAATCACTGCTTTAAAGGAGTGGCTGATCAATGAGAATTGGCAACGTTGGAATAAAAAAGGAACAGTATAAACCATAATCCAAATAATAAAACTTTTCAAGATGAAACATAAAATCGGAACAAAAGAAAAACCAATGAAGTTGAAAACACCGCCTTTGTCTTCCGAGTACACGATGCACACGGATGAAAAGGACGGAAAAGAGGTTTTGGTATGCACCGTCGGCAAAACCGTTTTGCTTTATGAGGCGCGTTGTCTGGATGACTTGCACGCAATGCTGAAAAAGCACGGCGATTGGATGGAACTCGGAAGTGCGGATGAACAGAAACCGGCGAAAGACGGAACCGTTGAAGCGTGGGGACGTTCAACAAAAAATCCGGTTGGAGGTTGGTACGGACTCAAGAAAGGTCTTCGCGGGCGTTTCGGAATGTACATTCCACCGTTGATGGAAGCACTGGGACTTGTAGAGTTGACGCATGATGCAAAGGGAAATAAAATGAAAGTGAAGTAGTGGACAAAAACACGGAGGCACGAAAGGGAAAGATTTTTCAATAAAAAATTTTATCCTTGAAAATTTTCCGGAACCAAAACATGCAATACGCCATCATCAATCGTTGCCACCAATTCCGTTCCCATTTGATCGGGCTCTCCATCGTAATGTGTCGGACCCTCATTTTTTCTGGCAATGATTATTTTTTTTCCGGTGAACGTTTCCAGGAATTTTGAGCTGTCCAGTTTTTTCCCGAACATTTTTCTTGCAATGCCGATCATGTTCCACCAGCGAAAAGGCTTGAGAATCGAAACGTGCAGGATTCCATCCGCCGCATTTGCTTTCGGGGCGATCCATGCATTGTTGCCGTATTGTCCGGCGTTGGCGATCGTAACCAGGAAAGCGGTACGTTCTATTTTTTTTCCGTCAATATCAATCGAATAATTTTCTGGAACATAATTCCGGAATTCACGCACGGTCATTTTTCCGTATGTCCAGAAACCGCGCGTTTCGCTTTCAGCAAAAAGTTTTCCGATCCTTGCATCGAATCCGATTCCGGCAGTGCAGAAAAAGGATCTGTTGTTCATTCTGCCCCGGTCTATTTTTTTTACACTCCCATTTGCAATCAACCGCATCGCTTCTTCGGATTTCAACGGAACACCAAGATGCCGCGCCAAACCATTTCCCGATCCGAATGGAATGATGCCTAGTGCGGTGCCTGTTCCGCACAATGCTTCCGCCAATTGAGAAACCGTTCCATCGCCACCGACAGCAACGGCCACATCGAAATTTTCTGAAGTGACACGGCGGAAAATCTCATCGCGGTCAGAAACATTTTCCCACAGGATAATTTCGCTTTCGTAAGAATCGTCCAACAGACTTTTTATCAATTTGACGCGGTCTGTTTTTTTATCACTTCCGGATTTCGGGTTGATGACAAAGGCAATTTTTCTTCGCTTCATAAAGCAAAGTAAATGAAAAAATACAGTCGGGATGTTAACACTCAGGCAGGCAGTAAATCGGTTGTCAATGGAAAAGAGGAGGAGCGTGCGGTGAGTATTTCGCGGAAATTATTCAGGAATGATTCTTCAGCTTGTTTTTCCCATTCACGGAACTCTTCGCTTTTTGAAATGTGATACGGCAACCATTCGAGAAAGCGGTCAATTGCAAATTTGCTGTCGAATATTCCCGCGCCTGCGCGCAACGCATCATGACCGTTGCACAATTGTTCGAAATGTCCTTCCACCGGAACCATGAATGCCGGCTTGTCGAGATAAAACGCTTCGCAGATGGATTCGAAACCGGCGGAGCTGATCAGCCCATTGCAACCGACCATGTATTCGAGGAATTTTGTGTCGCTCAACTTGTGAAAGAACAGATTCTCGTGCACTTCAATCATTTCCTTTTCCGAAACCATATCGGTAAAAACATGCAGACAGATTCCCGGATTTTGTTTGTGCCAATTTTCAATGTCAACACGGTAACCGGAATTCACGAGGTAACACAAATAATAACCGAGCTTACTGATTTTACCGTTTGTTTCCAGCGAGGCCGAAACCTGCTTGACTTCCTTTCTTAAAAGCGGGGGCACGACACGGATTCTTTTTTCAGGAAAATGATTCAGCGGATAGAATGAAAGGGCCAACAGGCGTTCCGCTCCCGCTGCAGTAAATCGTGTATAATTTTTCAGGAAAATCCTGTCGGTGCGATGCCCTTCCGGAAATTTGAATTCGGGATGTTCACCGAGATATTGGTGTGCGATGCAAACAATGGGAGGGCGACTGTTCTTGCTGGTTATCTTTGAATACAACCCGCAAATCGGCTCATAGAAATTGACGATCAGGTCGGGGCGCCACTCTTGCACTTTTTTGCGGAGGAGTCTTGCGCTTTTCAGATAGGTACGGAAACGTTTCAGATTCAGCCACGCTGTTTTCCCGATCTGGATTCCGCGGTTGTTTTTTGTTGCAAAATTCGGACTCTGCATCCTTACCACCGGTATTCCTTCAAAACGATTGATGAAAAATTCCGGAATGTTTCTCCGTTCACTGGTTCCGACAAGAGCGCCACAAATTTCAAATCCATTTTTCTCCAACATCTGCCGAAGGGAAATCGCTTGTGTCATGTGTCCGCGGCCTTCGCCTTGAACAACAAATAATACTTTTGGTTTCATGTGCTTGCGGATTGAAAAGATTCATTTGAATTTGTTTCCGTATTGAGCTGCCGTATTTTTTCCTCATTCATTTTCCGCTCCTCCTGTTTTCTTATTTCCGCTTCTTTCAGCCAATCGGTGTATTGGATTATTCTCCATTCGCTGTCATCCGTTTCCACAAGTGCGGTCATCGATTCCACCCAATCCCCGCTGTTGAGATAATGTGTCTTGCCGATCATCTTGTCGGCAGGTGTATGTATGTGTCCGCAGATGACTCCGTCGCAGTGGCGTGATTTTGCAACGGAAGAGAGTTGTGTTTCGAAATCGGAAATGAAACTCACGGCACCTTTCACCTTTGCCTTGATCACTTGCGATAGCGAATAATAGGGAAGCCCGCGCTTTTCGCGATAATGATTGTAATGCTTGTTCAACCACAGCAAGAATGTGTAACTCACATCACCGAGTTTTGCAATCCATTTCAACTTGGTGGTTACCGTATCGAAAATGTCTCCATGAACGACGTAATATTTTTTGTCACCCGACTGCAGATAAAAATCCCGCCTGATTGAAAAATTCCCGAGCGTGAAAGGAAGAACCTCATCCAAAAAGTCATCGTGATTTCCGCGGATGTAAACTATTCTTGTACCTTTTGAAGCGCGTTTAAGAATCAACCGGAAAAATTTCGTGTGTTTCTTTTTCCACGAACCTGACTTCCTCAATTGCCAACCGTCAATGATATCACCGTTGAGAATAAGTGTATCGCACTTGTGATGTTTGAGGAAATTTGTGACTTCCTTCGCTTTGGAAGTCGAAGTGCCCAAGTGTAAATCGGAGAGAACAATCGTTTTATAGCGTGTTTTCTTCACCTGTTTTGGGTTATACAAATGTTCAACGCCAATCTTACCTGAACATGATTGAATGTTGACCGTTGCATCATCTGTTTATTTCTTCCACGTTAATTCAAGTCTTCACAATCCCTTTCTGTGTTAACGGAAATGTTGTCGCGTTTCAATATGCCGTTAAGAAAAATTGTCAGACAAAATTTGTTAAACCCGTCTGTTTGTCAGCGAAAAGAAACGTTTTGCGTGTTGGTATGGAAAATGCAATTACCCTGTTAACAATCAAAAAAAGAATTACCAACTACTAAAAACTAAAACCATGAACAATCAATCCAGATTCGCGACACCACGCTCATTCAACAATCCTTTTATCCGCGCATCTTTTCCGGGAATTTTTGATGCGGAAATTTTTGGACGCGATTTGTCGAACAATGTACCGGCTGTGAATATTTCAGAAAATGACAAGACATGGAGCATCGAAGTATCGGCAGCGGGTTTCAAGAAAGAGGATTTCAAGATCAAATTGGAAAATGATACGTTGACGATCGGCGCCGAACACAAGCAGGAAGAAAACCTCGAGGAAAAAAATTACCGCCGCCGTGAATTCAAGCAATCTTCCTTTTCAAGAAGTTTCCGTTTGGCGAAAGAAAATGTGAATGAGGATGGCATCAGCGCTTCCTATGAAAATGGAATCCTGAATGTGACCATTCCCAAAAAAGAAAAAGAGGAAAAGGAGAATCTGAAAGAGATCAAGATTTCCTAAGACAATAGCGAGAGAGAGGATGAATGGGAGTCACTTGTTCCTTCGGGGGCAGGTGACTCATTTTTTTAGCCACAGATTTCACTGATTCACGCTGATTTTTCCGGGGCTGAATCAGTGGCCACATCAGCGTGAATCAGCGAAGTCAGCGGCTGTTTTCAACAATCGACTATTGATTACTATTGGAATAATCGGAAACGTAGGCTTTATCCAAAGTTAACTTTGCAAGAATGACCCACAAGCCATTGATTCTGATTACCAACGATGACGGGATTCACGCACCCGGAATCACCTCGCTGGTGAAAGTTGCCAGAAAATTCGGCGATGTTTTTGTTGTGGCGCCCGACAAACCGCAATCGGGAATGGGTCATGCAATCACGATCAACTCCACCATTCGTGTCCAGAAAATAAATGCGCATGAAGGTGCGGAATCATGGAGTTGCAGTGGAACGCCGGTTGACTGTGTGAAGATGGCGGTGAATAAATTGTTGCCGCGCAAACCGGTCTTGTGTTTATCGGGAATCAATCATGGAGCGAATCATTCCATCAACATCATTTATTCCGGAACCATGTCCGCAGCATTGGAAGGCGCCATCGAAGGGATTCCTTCCATTGGTTTTTCATTGCTGGATTACTCCGTCGATGCGGATTTTTCTGCCTCCGAATTCTATTGTGAAAAAATAATCGCTTCTGTACTCGAGAAAAAAATGCCGGAAGGTGTTTGTTTGAATGTCAACATTCCCAAACTTCATTTGCAGGAAATCAACGGCGTGAAAATCTGCCGCCAGGCGAAAGGGACTTGGGTGGAGGAATTGGATGAACGTACGGATCCTTCCGGCAGAAAATATTATTGGCTCACGGGGTTCTTCAAGAATTTCGAAACGGATGCGCGCGATACGGATGCATGGGCACTCGATCATGGTTACGTTTCGGTTGTGCCCTCACAGTTCGATTTGACGGCACATCATGCGATTGCCGGTTTAGGTAAAATGTCAAAAATAATTTCGAAGACAAAAGCAAAAAAGAAACAAGCAAAAAAATAAAAAATGCAAAAACGATTCGACAACATCATTCTGGGAATTGTGCTTGGAATAGTCGCGCCGATTTTTGGGATGTTCATTTATTATTGTTTCACTTACCGCTACCAAACGTCCTTCGGCGGATTCATCGATTATTTCAAATCCGTGAATCTTTTCATCGCCACCATCAGCTTGTCCTGTTATATTTCCAATTTGCCGTTGTTCTTCCTTTTCATCTGGCGGGAACATTACAATACCGCAAGGGGAATCTTATTCGCGACCGTTGCCTATACGGTTTGGGTGATGTACCAAAAATTCTTTTGAAATGAAATACTACATCATTGCGGGTGAAGCTTCTGGGGATTTGCATGCGGCGAATCTGTTGCGCGAAATAAATCTGCGTGATCCGAAAGCGGAAATACGGGCGTGGGGAGGCGACCTCATGCAGGCGCAGGGGGCAACGATTGTCAAACATTATCGCGAGTTGGCTTTCATGGGATTTGTGGAAGTGGCGGCGAATCTCCGAACGATTTTCAGGAATCTGGATTTGTGCAAATCGGATATTCAGCAATGGAAACCGGACTGCGTGATTCTTGTCGATTATCCCGGATTCAATTTGCGCATTGCTCCATTCGTTCATGAATTGGGCATTCCCGTTTTTTATTACATCTCTCCGCAAATCTGGGCGTGGAAAACTTCGCGTGTGCACAAGATCAAGGAAACCTGCACGAAAGTTTTTTGCATTCTTCCTTTCGAGAAGGATTTTTATGCGAAGTACGATTACAACGCCGATTTTGTCGGTCATCCCTTGTTGGATGCTGTCGCGCGATTTGAAAATGAAAAAGCGGTGGAAGAGGATGGACGGAAAATAATTGCAGTGCTTCCCGGCAGCCGGAAAATGGAATTGCGGAAAATATTGTTGCCGATGATTGAAGTGTCGAAGAATTTTCCCCAATACCGTTTTGTCATTGGCGGCGCTCCCGGACAACAGCGTTCCTTTTATGAAGAGGTTATGCAAGGTGAAAAGATGGAAATTGTTTTTGGGAAAACGTATGCATTGTTGAATCAGGCTTATGCGGGATTGATCAAATCGGGAACGGCAACTTTGGAAGCGGCGCTTTTCAATTTGCCGCAAGTGGTTTGTTACAAGGCAAACGCAATTTCGGTTTTCATTGCAAAACGCGTGGCCGAT
>CAYMZV010000149.1:0-9811 GCA_964394965.1 uncultured Chryseobacterium sp. | reverse complement strand
CCTTGGCGGTGTCAGGATGACGGTTCCTTGTTGAGATGGGTTAAAGGCGTAACGAACTATGTGACCGGCGATGAATACATCCGCATGATTGCGATGAGCAGGATCATGTTGCCGAATGTGGAAAATATCCAGGCATCGTGGTTGACCGTTGGAAAGGAAATCGCGCAACTGTGCCTGCACGCGGGCGCGAATGATTTCGGTTCGATCATGATTGAAGAGAATGTTGTTTCTGCAGCGGGTGCCCCACACCGATTCACCTACAAGGGAATCATGGCGGCGATTGCAGAGGCGGGATTCGAACCGCAATTGCGCACACAGCAATATGAATACCGTGCGTTGCCCGAAAAAATCGAAGAGCAGGTGATCAATTATTAGAGTCCATTTCAAAAATCAAATGCCTCAATATAAATTCCAAAAAACAGGTAACAGATTCCAAAAAAGAACGGCCTTCATTGGTAAATTTGGAACCTGTACGTTTGGAATCCGGAGCCTCTATTGAGGATTTTGGATTTTTGCGAGAGTTTCTAAAATCCGCTTGCAACCATTTTCCTTCTGTCGATTGACGAGTTGTTGATTGCCGATTTTCGTTTGATTTCCCTGTTAATGAATTTCTAATTTGAAAGCGTTAAACCTTTCCTGATTTTTCAGTCTAAGAATCACCCGATTTTATTGCGATGAAAAAGATTTCCGTTTTTGCATTTCTTTTTTTCCTGTCACTGGATTCATTCGGGAGCAATGCGGTTGGCGGCGAAATAACCTTTCAATGTTTGGGCGTGAATTTTTATCAGGCGAATGTTTCCATTCTTACAAAGAGCCAACCCGTGTCGACAGATATGGTTGTGTTCGATTGGGGCGACAGCAACGTGTTTTCCATTCAATTGTTTTCCGGCGTCACCAATCAATTGACCGACACGAATTATTACCTCACCACGTTGGCATTGACACACATGTATGCAGGGCCAAGCGGTCCGAACGGTTATCCGCTTTCCGCTTTTTTCAAGAATTACATTCCGGGAATTTCAAATATCCCGAATTCCAACAACGACACTTTATTCCTTTTTTCGGATAATGATGTAGATCCGGTTTTAGGAAACAACAACAGTCCTTATTTCATTTCCCCGAATGCGATTCAAGCGGTTTACATTGGGCAGAATGATTTTTTCAATGAAAATGCAACTGATCCCGATGGCGACAGTCTTTCTTATGCGCTGGCGAATTGTAATGCACCGGGTTATACTTTTCCAACGGTCATCGGTGGTGGAAATCTGGTGATTGATCCGGTAACGGGAATTTGCAATTGGAATAATCCAACACAATCGGGAATTTACAATATGGCAATTGAAGTGACACAATGGAAACATTTTCCAAACGGGACTTATGTCAACATCGGTTATGTGACACGTGAAATTGAAATCAATGTCACACAGCAAGTGGGTATGGCGGAACAAAAAACGAATTCGTTTTTCATCTTCCCCAATCCTGTTTCAAGCGGAGAAAAAATCCATTTTGAAATTCCGTCGAAGGGGAATTATGAAGTGGAAATCCACAATGCTTCGGGCGCACTGATTTACCGTGAAAAGCGTTGGATGGAAAACCGGGATGAAATCACATTGCCACAACTTTCACCGGGACATTACCACCTGATTTTTGTCAATGAAAACGGCCAACGTTCGGTTTCCGATTTCATTATCACCCCGAACTGAAAAACCAGAACCCACTATCAAAACCAAACGCCAATTATCCACCCGAAAGAACCACCTGCAAAAGGTTTGTTTTCCCGTTGTTTTAGCTGAAAACTTGCCTTACCTTTGAATTTACCTCCAATAAAAAACGGATGAAACGCTATCGCGGAATTATTTTTTTGGCTTTGATTGTCGCTGTTTATTACGGCTGCAAAAAGGCGCCCGTTTTTCCGAACACCCCGACTTTGAAATTCAAGGAATTCCTGCAGCATCATGGATCGGATTCGCTGCAAGTTGTTTTTTCATTTACGGACGGTGACGGTGACATCGGTGTAGCGCCGACCGATACGAATTACAATATGCTGCTGACCGTTTATCACAAAAACATTCCAGGTCATTTGCCTCCGTGGATTTTTGTTCCAGATCCAAATTCGGCAACAGGAACCGATTCGTTGAAATACAAATACCGGATTCCAAAACTCACTGCCGGGCAAAATGGATTGGAGGGTGACATTTACATCACGCTCAACAAGGGCTTATTGATTAACATCGACGATTCGCTTGAATTCAGTGCATTTCTCATTGACCAATCACATCATCACAGCGACACGATTCGCACACCGGAAGTTGATTTGATTCCTTAAGGATTATGAAACGTTTTTTGCTTTTTCTTTCTGTCATGTTATTCGCGGCTCCGTTCCTCCATGCCACGCATAACATTGCAGGGCAAATCACGGTACAATGCATTGGCGTAAATAATTATCAGGTAACCGTCACCACTTATACAAATGCATCAAGTCCCGCAGACCGTTGCACACTTGATGTCGATTGGGGCGATGGCGGTCCACTTCAAACCATCAACCGTGTAAATGGTTCGGTCGGAACATGCACTCCCACCAATCAGGCTTATCCTACAATGGGAGTCAGTCTCGCATCTGCAGGTTTTCCGGGCACGAAAGAAAACGTTTATGTCGGAACACATTTGTATGCGGGACCAAGCGGACCGAATGGATATGTGGTGACCATTTCAGATCCGAACCGTATTGCCGGAATCGACAACATTCCGAATTCCGTGAATGTTCCCTTTTATTTGCGCACAGTTATTTTCGACGATCCAACCATCGGTTGCAATTCCACTCCGATTCTCACCACCATTCCACTCGACAAGGCTTGTCTGGGACATTGTTATTATCACAATCCCGGTGCTGTTGATCCGGATGGAGACAGCTTGTCGTACGCAATCGGTCCTTGTCTCGATACTTTGGGAACACCGATTCCCGGTTACACACTTCCTGCCGTTTTGGGTGGAGGAACAATGACAATCAATCCTGTTACCGGAGATCTTTCCTGGTGTTCGCCTGAAGTTGCCGGAATATATAATCTTGTCATTTACATTACCGAATGGAAAAGATTTCCGAATGGCAATCGTGTCGATATCGGAACCGTGTTGCGTGATATGGAAATTGATGTTGCAAAATTCTGCAACAATGAAAATCCTGTTATTGACCCTCTTCCTAATTTGTGCGTGGATGCCGGTGACACCGTGAATTTCGCTTTCAACACAAATGATCCGAATGCACCTGCCAATGATCTTGTAAAAGTGCAAGCCTATGGTGGACCATTCAATGTAACCCCTACCGCAACGATCAATCCCAATGACATTCCATCGCCTGTTCCGGTAACCACAACTTTCAATTGGGTGACCGACTGTGACCGTGTTCGTGTTCAACCATGGATTGTAACATTCAAGGCAACGGACAACGATTCACAAGTTGCGCTTTCCGATATTGAGTCAATGCAAATTACAGTTGTGTCACCCGGTCCGGCTTTCCTCACCGCAACTCCACAAGGTTCACAAATGAATTTGGCGTGGGGACAAAATCCTTGCAATCCTTCAACGAATTTCTGCAAGGGGTACAAGATTTTCCGCAAGCAAGGATGCAGCGGATGGAATCATGCACAATGTGAAACGGGGGTTCCCGCTTATACTGGATATGTGCAGATTGGAACTGTGTTGGGTTTGACAAATACAACTTTTGTGGATGACAACAATGGCAATGGTTTGATTCCCGGAGTGGATTACTCTTACCGTGTCTGCGCATTTTTCTACGACGCTGCACAAAGTTATTCTTCACCCGAAGCGTGCGCAGAATTGAAACGCGATGTTCCCGTAATCACAAATGTTGATGTGATGTCGACAGGAACCAACGACAGTATTTTTGTACGGTGGATAAATGCATTGGCCGACAGTGCGGATTTCGATACCATCGCGAATCCGGGCCCATGGGTGCTCACGCTCATGCGCGATACGGGATTCACTTTCAATGCTGCCAATGCAGTTACCGTGGCAACTTTCACTTCACCCATTTTCGCTCACCTTCAAACTCATTACGTTGATCATTTCTTACGGACCGTGTCGACGCCTTACAATTACCGTTTGACATTCGATGCGAACAATGGTGGCAATCACATAGGGAATTCACAACCGGCATCTTCCGTTTTCCTTTCCGCATCACCGTCCGACAATACTGTTACGTTGCATTGGGGCTATTTGGTTCCGTGGACAAATTTCCAATATGCGATCTATCGTTTCAACACATCCACTTCCGTCTGGGATTCGATTGCGATGGCGCCGGCAACCAATGTTTATATCGATGACAGTCTGGAAAATGGAACCCAGTATTGTTATTACATCGATGCGAATGGATCTTATTTCAATGCGAGCCTTCCACCCGTGATGTACAACCGTTCGGAACAGGCTTGCGCAACACCGATCGATTTGACTCCGCCTTGCGCTCCGCAGCTGATTGTGAATTCCGATTGTTTTGTGGGATTGAATCAACTTGCATGGACCAATCCGATGAACATGAATTGTGGAACGGACGATGTTGTTTCCTATACCATCTGGTACACACCGATAGAAGGTGATCCGATGTCGGTGCAAACGATCATCACTTCGTCGGGTGATACATCAATTGTTTTCAGCAATTTGTTTTCCGTGGCGGGATGTTATGCGGTAACGGCATCCGACACGTTCAACAACCAAAGTGTATTCAGCAATGTGGTCTGCGTCGACAATTGTCCGAATTACGATTTGCCGAATGTGTTCACACCGAATGGCGACAATACCAATGACCAGTTCATTCCATTCCCTTATCATTACATCAAGGACGTTGACATAAAAATCTACGACCGTTGGGGAACCCTGGTTTTCCAAACCACCGATCCCGACATTCACTGGGATGGCCGCGACATGTCGACGAACAAGCTTTGTACCGATGGTGTTTATTATTACACCGCAACTGTCGATGAAATACATCTTTCCGGAATTGTTCCGAGACAACTGAAAGGGTTTGTCCATCTCTTCGGAAAAGATGTCGGACAATTCCACTAATACAATCCCGACCTCTTCCATCTTTTTTTCACCGCGAATATTATGTTTACAGGAATTGTTGAGTCGTTGGGAAAAATTGTCAGTCGGAAATCGGAAAAGGGAAATATCCATTTCGGAGTTTCCGCCCCCTTCATTTCAGAATTGAAGATTGACCAGAGCATCGCTCACAATGGTGTTTGCCTTACCGTTGTGGAATTGCATGACGACCATTACATCGTTACCGCCATTGCTGAAACATTATTGAAAACAAATCTCGGCGAATTGAAAATCGGCGATGAAGTGAATCTGGAACGCTGCCTGAAAATCGGTGACCGTCTCGATGGTCACATGGTGCAGGGGCATGTGGATACGACCGCAACGTGTACGGATGCGCGTGAAGAAAATGGCAGTCACGTTTTCCGTTTTCAGTACGATGCAAGAATCGGAATGACGGTTTCGAAAGGATCGGTTTGTGTAAATGGTGTGAGCCTTACCGTTGTCGAATCAAGCAGCGGCGAATTTTCAGTTGCGATTATTCCCTATACATTTCATCATACCGATTTCCACTCCATCAAAAAAGATGATCGCGTAAATATTGAATTCGATGTCATCGGAAAATATGTTGCTGTGATGATGGGAATGAAATAAATGATCACCCTTCGTATTGTTCCCTCGGGAAAGACCTACCTTTGCATTTACTAAAAAAACACTCTCATGAGAGATTCAGGTGGCAGAAAACCATTCGGAAAAGGTGCTAAAGATTCCTTTCGCGGGAAAAAAAGTGGTGGCGATTTCTCCAAAAGAAATCCTTCCGACAAGAAAAAAACATTCGGTGACAAGCCATACAAGAAAAGTTTTGGGGACAAGCCTTTTGGGAAAAGGGACGGACGGGGGACGAGTGGCGAAGGCGATTTCTCAAAAAGGAATTCTTCGGACAGGAAAGACAAACCGTTCAAGAAAAGTTTCGGTGACAAGCCTTTCGGGAAAAGGGACGGGGGACGGGGGACGAGTGGTGAAAGTGATTTCTCCAAAAGAAGTTCTTCCGACAGGAAAGACAAACCGTTCGTTGAACGGAAATTCGGCGACAAACCGTTCAAGAAAAATTTCGGTGAAAAACCTTTTGCGAAAAGGGACGGGGGACATGGGACGAGTGGTGAAAGAAAATTCAGTGATAAACCTTTCGGAAAAAAAACTTTTGCGAAGAAAGAAAGCGGTGAACGTAATTTCGGCGACAAACCTTACAAGAAAAGTTTTGGCAATCGCGAAAGTGCGAGCGACAAACCATTTTTTCCAAAAAAGAATAAACCTTACGGCGAACGGAATTCGGCCGGCAAATCGGGAAAATCTTTTCGGAAAAATTTCGACGACAAGAATACAACTGATGAGGTGAAGGATTCTTCGGAGTGGCAGGTTTTCGAGAATGCAGAGGAAGCGAAAGAATTCATCAAGTCGAACCGCAACGAAAAAAAATCTTCCCATCACAAACCCACCGAATACAAAAATGAAAACCGTCCGCTGCGGGCAAAATCATTTTCCGGTGATGACAGCAGCATTCGCCTCAACCGTTTCATTGCGAATACAGGAATCTGTTCCCGCCGCGAAGCGGATGACCTGATCACTGCAGGTGTGATAAAAGTGAATGGAAAAATCGTCACTGAACTTGGAACAAAAATCACACCGTCCGATACGATTCACTATGGCGATCAATTGTTGCGCCGCGAAAAAATGTCGTATGTGCTGTTGAACAAACCGAAAGATTACATCACCACAACCGACGATCCGCAGGAAAGAAAAACAGTCATGCACCTGATCGAATCCGCAGGGAAAGAACGGATTTATCCCGTTGGCCGTCTCGACAGGAATACAACCGGACTTTTGCTTTTTACAAATGACGGTGATTTGGCAGAACGCTTGACGCATCCGAAATACGGCATCCGGAAAATTTATCATGTGTCGCTTGACAAGAATTTGCGCACGGAAGATTTCGACAAGATTCTCGCCGGCGTAACGATGGAAGATGGATTCATGCAAGCCGACGAGTTGAGTTTTGTCGGAGATGGTACCGATAAAAAAGAAGTCGGCATCGTGATTCATTCCGGAAGAAACAGGATTGTGCGCCGATTATTCGAACATCTCGGATACGATGTGGTGCATCTTGATCGCGTTGTGTATGCCGGACTCACGAAGAAAAATTTACCGCGTTCGAGTTTCCGTCACCTCACACCCGAAGAAGTGGGCATGTTGCGCATGCAAGTGGGTGGAGAAAAAAAATCCAACAGCAAACAATTCGACAAAAGCCATTCAAAAGGAAAAGGCCGGCCGAATAGAAAAAGCAGACAGGAGAAATAGTGAAGCAGCAGTGAAAATAATTCGGCAAGCAGAACATTCTCACTCGCAGCTTATCCCCGGTCACGCGCTTAATTAACATTCCACGTTTCACAACATCCGTTAAGGCTATACCAATGTCGGCGTAAAGGCGTTTTACCTTTACACTGCATGAATACGCCCGAATCGGAAAATATTGAAAATCCAGTTTCCAAAAATCCCGAAGGAGTTCGAAAGAAACGTCCTTGGTGGAAACGCATCATCCGGATTTTTTTCTGGGTGAGTGGTGTGTTCATTTTTCTGCTCGTCACCCTGATTGTGCTGACGTACGTCTATCGCGACGAAGTGAAGGGTTATGTGATTTCCGAAGTGAACAAACGTGTCAACACCACCATCATCGTTGATCCGAAAAACATCGACATTACACTCATCAGCAGTTTTCCCGATGTGTCCGTCGATTTCAAAAACATTTCCGCACTCGATGCAACAGCTGCCGAAAAACGGGATACACTCCTCAAAGCCGGAAAGGTTTCGCTTGCATTCAACATCATGGATTTGTGGCGGGCGAATTATACCATCCACAACATTACTGTCGAAGATGCCAATGTGAAAGTGTGGGTCGATGGAAAAGGAAACGACAATTATCATTTCATAAAGACAACCTCCGACAGCGGAAAAACAGACACTTCGCATGTCGATTTTGCATTGGAAAAAATCATCCTGAAAAATGTGACGGCAAGTTATTCCGACAAAAGGAAAAAGAATTCCTATCAATTGGATTTCCAGAAATTGAAATTCACGGGAGAATTCGGAAAGGAAAATTTCGACTTCGGAACGGATGCGGATTTTACAGTGGGGAAAATCGTGAACAACGGACATTCCTATTTCAAGGGAAACCACGGTTCATTGGATCTCGACATGCAGATTGACAATTCAACAGGAACATTCACGATCAAAAAGGCGAAACTGAAAATCGCGGATTTCGGATTGTTGGTGTCGGGAAATGTAACGAAAAGGAATAGCAATTATCTGCTGAATCTCGCTGTCAAGGGAGACGACATCAATCTTCCATCCGCCCTTTCGCTGCTGCCGCCAAAATACCACAACGACCTTACCGGATTGGAAAGCACCGGAGAATTTTATGTGGATGCAACCATAAAAGGATTGGCCAGCGATTCCATCATTCCCGAACTCAATGTGCAATTCGGAATCAATGATGGCGCAACGATCGAACGGAAAAACGGTTCGGTAAAATTGACCGACATCGCCCTCAAGGGAAGTTTCAGCAATGCAAAAGGAAAAGAGGGTTTGCAGATCAGTTCCTTCAAGGCTTCATCCGCAAAAAGCAAATTCGTTGGAACATTCACGATGTCAGGATTCGAACATCCGCATTACAGCACGAATATTTCCGGAAATGTCGATGTCGAGGAAATGCAAAATGTTTTGCAGATAGATACGATTGAAAGCGCATCGGGCAAACTCGACATTCAAATGAGCGCATCGGGAAGCCCTTCGAAAGGAAGTTCACTTTCCGTTTCCGATTTCCGTCAATTCAACACATCGGGCGTTGCGAATTTCAATGGCGTGACGTTGAGATTGAAGGGAACAAGATTTCCCACTGACAGCATTTATGGAAAACTTTCCTTCGATGGGAATAATGTAACTGTCGAAGGGTTTACCGCGCGTGCAGCCGGAAGCGATGTGCGCGTGGATGGAACGGTGAAGAATCTGCTCGGTTATTTGTTTACTGAAAAGGAAGTGCTCAACATCAGCGGAAATCTTTCTTCACGGAATTTGAACCTGAACACATTGCTCACGGCGAAAAATCCAACCACCACAAAAAAAAGTTCCGAACCCGCTTATCGACTTGTACTTCCCGACCGTTTGAATCTTACACTGAATTCGGATTTTGATCATGTGATCTTCCAGAAATTCGAAGCGAGAAATGTGATCGGAAATGTAACACTGAGTAAACGCCGTCTCACTGCCGACCCAATCAGTTTCCATTCGATGGACGGATCTTTCAGCGGAAGCGGCATGATTGACGGTGCGCGGATCGATTCCCTGCTCATCACGTGCAACGCCGATCTGGAGAACGTGAATATTTACAAACTGTTTTACCAAACCGATAATTTCGGACAAGGTGATACAACAACCATTACCTATCGCAATGTCAGCGGAACACTCAACTCTCACATTGACTTCGCTTCCGTTTGGGGAAATGACTTGAGCGTGAATGAAAATAAAATCTACACCAATGCCGACCTTTCAATTGCAAACGGCGAACTTAAGGATTTCAAACCCCTGTTTCACTTATCGCATTTTGTGAAATTGGATGAATTGAAAGACATCCGATTCAAGAGTCTTGAAAACAATATCGAAATCAAGAACCGATTGATCACCATTCCGAAAATGCAAATCAATTCGAATG
>CAYMZV010000148.1:0-9886 GCA_964394965.1 uncultured Chryseobacterium sp. | reverse complement strand
TTGTGTGTGTACTTGTTGCCGTGCATCCTGTGGCATCCGTGATGGTAAGGCTGACGGAATAGGTTCCGGGAGTTGTATAACAATGGGTGGTGTTGCAATTGTTGGAAGTGGTATTGTCACCGAAATCCCATGCGCATGAAACAGCTGAAGGTGAAGTGTTGGTGAATTGTACGCAGATGGGAGCGCAACCTGTTGTATCCATTCCCGTGAAGCTGGCAGTTGTTCCCGTACTTGGATTGATGGTCACGTTCGATGTGGTTGTACAGCCATTTGCATCCGTCACATTCACGGTATAGGTTCCAGCGGCAAGGGAATCCGCAGTTGCATTGTTCCCACCCGAGGGCGACCAGACAAAATTGAAAGGACCTGTTCCCCCTGTCAAAGTTGCTGTCGCACTGCCGTTGTTCTGTCCGCAGGAAGTATTGATTGCATTGGTAATGGAAGATGTGAACACGTTCGGTTGTGTAATGCTGACCTGTTGTGTTTGAATACAACCGTTGGCATCGGTGATGGTACAGGTATAGGTTCCCACCCCAAGATTGGAAATGGTTGGTGTGGTTTGTCCGCCCGGCTGCCATGAATAGGTATACGCGCCTGTTCCTCCTGTTCCGCTTGCAGTGGCTGAACCGTTCGTTCCACCGAAGCAGGAAATGTTCACCTGATTGATGGAGAGTACCAGTGCCGGTGGTTGTGTAATGGTAACCGTTTGCGTTGAAGTGCAATTGTTCGCATCGGTAACGGTAACCGTATAAGTTCCCGCCGATAAATTGGTTGCGGTTGCATTGGTTCCACCCGTCGGTGCCCAAGAATACGTGTATGGACCTTGCCCACCATTGGCTGTCACAGTTGCCGTTCCATTGTTCCCACCATTGCACACGATATTTGTGAGCGAAGTCACCGTAACACTGGTTGAAGACGAACTTGCAATCGTTACAGTTTGGGTCACACTGCACCCATTTGCATCCGTAACGGTACAGGTATACGTACCGGCAGCTAAGCCGGTAATCGTTTGGGTAGTCTGCCCTCCCGGTTGCCACGAATAAGTGAATGGTCCCGTACCCGTCGGTGTTGCCGTCGCAGTTCCGACGGCCTGATTACAAGTGGTCGGATTCGATGACATGGCAACGGTTAGGTTTCCGGGCGAGACGGTAACGACAACCTGGTCGGTGACGACAATGTTGGGACCGTTGCAACTTGTATTTGTGACTTGTGCCGTATACGTAGTGGTGGTTAACGGGCAGGCAACAAACGAAAGTGAGGTGCTGACGACATTGTTGAGTGGGTCAAGCCAAGCGAATGTATAATTGGGTGGACCTGTCGGCATGAATCGCCAACCATCATTTGCGGTTGTCCATGTTGCAGGGAAATTCCTTCCGGGAACCACGTATGCATTTGCTCCGGTTGCATCCTGTATTCCCTCGATGGCATAACCTCCATTCCAGCTTGCACAAATCGGTTTTTCGCGGATGTAAATGTCAATGATATTTGTGGTTTCATGCAAAACCATTTGTGAAGAGGCGATCATGCTGTTGCACTGGAACATCGCAACGGAATCCCACGATACAACAAATTCACGGCAGGGTGCGGTTCCATAAACGGCCCAATCAATATCAGCCGATGAGTTGGGCATTCCTACAACAGGAACGGAAGGGTCAATATCGTGCCAAGGAGCCATGATGCAATTCACCGGACTTACAGTGCTGTTTGCAGGAATTGCATTCGTGATTGGCCACTGGCAATAAAGATTTGCCTGCGTGGGATCGAATGTTACGATTGCATTCGAACCGATTATGATTTGATTGTAGGTGTTTCCGAAAAAATTAAAACAGAAGGGAAGGTTGATCAATGGCGACCAAGTGTCGTCGATGTTGATCAGGACAGGATTTCCACCGCTGTAGGGAAACGGGGAATAAGGAATGCTGTTGACGCTGTAGGTTGTGGTTCCAACAGAACCCTGAACAGTTGCATTGAGTGTAGTGCATCCTCCACAAATGGTTACATCGGGTCCGGCGTTTACCTGTGGGCATGCACTGGCCTGCGCATGTAGTTTCAGCGAAAAAACAATCGGTAAAAAAAAGACAATAAGAAAGAGAAGGCGTTTCACTTGCCGGTGATTGGTTGACCTTTAAACAAATATAATGAAATGCGGGATAAACCGAAATCACCAGAGTGAGACGGGTCCAAAAATTAAAAAGGCATTAGAGCCGAAAAAGGGAATGAAGCGACTTTAGGAAAGAATCAATTCGTTTTGAAACTGTAACCGATTCCCTTCACCGTCTTGATGAATTCATCGCCGATCTTCTCACGGATTTTTCGAATGTGCACATCAATGGTCCTGCTGTTTTCGCCGGATTCTTCGCCCCATATTTCACGGTAAATTTCCGTGCGCGTAAAAACTTTTTTCGGAGCGCTGATCAGCAAGGCGAGCAATTCGAATTCTTTTTTTGGAAGGATGATTATTTTTTCGCCTTTCATGATCAGATAACGTTCACGGTCAATCCTGATCGGACCGGCTTGAATGATTTTGGTTTGTTTTTTTGTGCGGTGACGCTTGAACAATGCCTGTATGCGCATCAGCATGACATTCGCATTCAAGGGTTTTATGATGTAATCATCGGCACCCGCAGTGAATGCAGCGATCTGGGAATAATCCTCATTTCGTGCCGTGTAAAAGGCAACCAATGTTTTTTCAAGACCGGCAATCATTTTTATTTCCTGGCAAATTTCAATGCCATCCATTCCGGGAATTACCAAATCGAGAATGATCAGGTGTGGTTGGAATCTTTTTGCGTTTTCAATTGCATCCCTGCCATTCGTCGAACAGATCACACTGTATCCGGCGGATTCAAAAATCGGTTTCAGCGATTCCAGGATTTTCTCATCATCATCAACAAGCAGGAGGCGATAACGTTCTTTCAATTTTTGTAAACTATTTCCCGACATAGCTGCAAAATTATCTCCGGAACATTGCGTGACGGTTAACCGTATGTTAATCGGATGTTAAGAAGTCGAAGGTGTTGCATTGGTCTTGCCATTCCTCAACCTGAAAACCGGATGCAAGGCTCAATGAAAAATGTGACTGAAACAGTGAGTAAAATTCCAAATCGCGATTCAAGTGGTGAATGATGATCGAAAAATTGTTGTGCATGTGATTTCAGTAAAGCCACTGTTCCCTTCATTTGTGCGTTAACATAATTTTTACACTCAGTTCGCGAGCGACAATTTCTTTTTCCTAATTTTACCCGACTTGATCATTTAACGATGCAAAGGCAAATCTGTTCCTATTCCCGTTATTCCTTTCTCTTTGTCATCCTTTCCTTCATCATTTATTGGGGAGGAAATCCCCCTTGCATCAATAACCTTTCTGAAAATTTTTGTGAAAAAATCGCCATCCGTCCAAGGACAAGAAAGAGCGGCTCCGCTATTTTTCCGGTGAAAGAAAAATCGGAAGTTTCCATTCCGATCCGTTTGAAATGCAAAACAGAACGCCAGTCTTTCCTCAAGAAAAAATTCCCAATCCGACTTCATTCCGCCTTTGCAGCAATTGCCGATAAATTATCCGTTGCTTTTTCTTTTTCCCCCGTTTTTGATTTTCCCGTTTCACCGGTTCCGATTTTTGTGAAATCCCATTCCTTCCTGGTCTGAGATAATCCCTTTTCTTCCCAATCATCCTGAACATTGTTGATCATATCAATGTTCGTTGCGCATTTCATTTTTCACCTCATCGCGCAATCATTTCAGGTTCATTCCAAAATCATTTTTAAATAATTCATTCATGAAGATTTTACATTTTCCGGTTTCCGGGATTATTCATGGCGTGCTGGCATTTCTTGCAATGCATTCGTCACCATTGATAGCGCAAGCTTCTTCCCCGTTAACGCTGCCCGATGCATTTGCACTCGCTGAAAAAACGTATCCCGGATTGTTGGCCAAACAGGAAGACGTGCATACGGCACAGGAAGATTTGTCCGCCATACGAAAGGAATATTTGCCCACACTCAAACTCCACGAGCAGTTGGAATATGCAACGGCGAATACCGTGCAGGGAACTTATTTCCCTTATGGAATTGTGGTTCCGACTTCAGGTGGCATCGGTGCCAACAATACTTCCGCTGCAACTTTTGGCAGCATTTCAATGGGACTCATTGAATGGTCACCATTCAGTTTCGGACAATACAACAGCCGCGTACAACTTTACCGCTCACAATTGGAATTGGCGACGGCGAATCAGGGAGATGCGGTTTTCCAACAGAAAATAAAAATTGCGGAAGCCTATCTCAACGTGTTGACGTTGGAGCAGGTGACAAAATTGAGCAAGGACAATCTTCTTCGCACAGAAACATTCCGTCAATCGACCAATGCAGCAGTCATCAGCGGATTGCGTCCGGGAGCCGACACCGCATTTGCAAATGCGGAAGTGAGTAGGGCGCGACTTGAATTGATCGATGCGCAGGAAAATGAAGATGCAGGAAAAGTTTATCTCGCCTCTTTGATCGGAATTGAAAATCCGGATTTTGAAATCGATACCACACTTGCGTCGAAGTTGCCGCCGCTCGCACTCAACATGACAAGGGTTGATGTTGCGCAAACCCCACTGTCTGCAGTTTACAAAGCGAGTCTCGACATAAGCCTGTCGCGTGAAAAATACATTCAGCGATCCTATTATCCGCGCATCGGTGTCATCAGTGGCGTATGGGGAAGAGGATCGGGTTGGAATGAAAGTGCAGGGAATGTGCGTGATTATTCTTTTGCCGGAGGAACTGCATTGACACGATACAATTATGCATTCGGTATTGCAGTAACATTCAATGTTTTTGATTTTTCACGCATCCATTCACAATATGAAGCCGAACATTTCCGAACGTCTGCTTTGCAGGATGATTTAAATGAAGCCTTATTGCAAATGCGATCGGAACAAGCGATTGCCGATTTGAAAGTGCATTCGGCAGTGTTGCGGATGAATGAGGCGCCGATACAATTGACAGCGGCATCGGCACTTTATGATCAGACAAATGCGCGTTATAAAAGCGGCCTTGCCACTGAACCCGATTTGGCACAGGCGCTTTATAACATGAATCGCGCTGAAAGCGATATGGTGAATGCAACGGATGGTTTGTGGCGCGCCTTGCTTTATAAATCCGCCTCCAATGGAAACCTTGATGACTTTCTTTCCAAACTCAAATAAAAATAAACAGCATGCTATCCTTTGCACTCAAAAGACCCATCAGCATCATTGTCATATTTCTCGGATTATTGTTATTCTCCATCACAGCGGTTTTCAGTATTCCGATTGATATTTTTCCAAAACTCAATTTGCCTACCATCTACGTTATTGAACCGTATGGTGGAATGTCGCCGCAACAGATGGAAGGGTTTTTTGCGACACGTCTGCAAGATCAATTCCTGTATGTGACGGGCGTGAAAAGTATCCAGAGTAAAAACATCCAGGGCCTCACACTCCTGAAACTTACCTTTTATGAAAACACCGATATGGCGGAAGCATCGGCACAGGTTGCGTTGCAGGTGAACAGGGCGATGAAATTTTTTCCACCCGGCGCATTGCCTCCGCAAGTGATGCGCTTCGACGCTTCCTCATTGCCGGTGGGAGAATTGGTATTCAGCAGCAAGACACGTTCGCTGAAAGACATTTACGATCTCGTTTCCACCCGCATCCGTCCCTTGTTTTCCACTGTTCCCGGATTGAGTGCTCCACCCGCATTCGGTGCAAACAGCCGTTCGATATTGATCAATGTTGATCCGCAAAAAATGCGCAGTTATAATATCACACCCGACGAAGTGGTGGAGGCGCTTGCCAAAAACAATGTGATGACACCTTCGGGAAATGTGCGCATCGGAAACATGATGTACATCACCACAAATAATTCACTGGAAAAAACCGTCGAGGATTTTGGAAATATTCCGCTTGTCACCAATGGACTTTCCACCATTTTCATTCACGATGTCGGCACAGTGGAAGACGCTTCCGATGTTACGGTTGATTATGCACTCATCAATGGCAAACGTTCGGTGTATATGCCGATCGTGAAAACGGCCGATGCTTCCACTTGGGATGTGGTGAACAATTTGAAAAGCAAGTTGCCGGAAATGAAAGGGTTGTTGCCCGATGATGTGAATATTTCCTATGAATTCGACCAATCCGTTTTTGTAATCAATGCGGTAAAAAGCCTGATCACCGAAGGTGCTCTCGGTGCACTCCTCACGAGTTTGATGGTGCTTCTGTTTTTGCGCGACTGGCGAAGTTCACTCATTGTCGCCATCACCATTCCCATTTCTGTAATCGGATCATTGGTGTTTTTGAAATTGGCCGGACAAACCATCAACCTGATGACGTTGAGCGGACTGTCGCTTGCGATTGGAATTCTGGTGGATCAGGCCACGGTGACCATTGAAAACATTCACCAGCATTTGGAAATGGGAAAAAATAAAAAGCTCGCCATTTACGATGCGTGCAAGGAAATATCATTTCCATTGCTTTTGATTTTGCTTTGCATTCTTGCCGTGTTTGCGCCTTCGTTCGTGATGAACGGTGTTCCCAAGGCCATGTTTCTTCCCTTGTCGCTGTCGATCGGTTTTGCAATGATCGTATCCTATTTCGCCGCACAGACGTTGGTGCCCGTGCTTTCAAATTGGATCCTGAAAGCGGAAAAATACCAATACAAACACGGAGCGGAACATGCGCATGCCGGACTTGCACTGGACAACGATGAAGTGAAAGAGGTGAACCTTCATCTCAAGAATGAATTGAAACATCCCGAGAAAAACAATTTTTTCGAAAAGGTGAAAATCAATTTCATCGGACGATTGGAAAAATTATTTCCGGGAAAGAACAAATGGATCACGGTTTATTTCGTCGTCACACTTGTTGGAACAGGCGTGTGTTTTTATTTCATCGGAAAAGACATGTTGCCGAAAATAAATTCGGGGCAGTTTCAATTGCGCATACGCGAACCCGATGGTACGCGGTTGGAGCGCACGGAAGATGCAACACACAAGGTATTGGCGATTATCGATTCCACCGTCGACAATCATGTTGCAATCAGTTCCTCTTATATCGGTTTGGTGCCGAGCAGTTATGGAACAAGCAACCTGTACATTTTCAATTCGGGAACGCACGAGGCGGTCATTCAGGTTGGATTGGATGAGAATTACAAAATGAATCTGGACGACCTGAAAGAAAAACTGCGTGCGAATATTCTCAAGGTGTTTCCCGAAATGCGCGTGAGTTTTGAACCGATCGAATTGACGGAAAAAATAATGAGTCAGGGCGCATCCACTCCGATTGAAGTGCGCGTTGCCGGAAAAAACATGAACGTGATTGAAGAATACGCAAACAAGCTTGTTCAACAACTCAAATCCGTTTCCTACCTGCGCGATGTGCAGATTCAGCAGCCGCTTAAATTCCCTTCCATTCATGTTGACTTTGATCGCTTGAAGATTGCACAGATGGGATTGAACTTGAGTGAAGTGGTTCGATCACTCACCGATGCCACTTCATCCAGCCGCTTCACCGAAAAGAATCAGTGGCTCGATGAGAAAGTGGCATACACATATCAGGTGCAAGTGGAAGTGCCCGAGTATTTGATGAACGACATGAATCAGGTGAAATCCATTCCATTGGTGAAAGGAATGAACCGACCCATGCTTTCGGACGTTGCCACTTTTTCGATTGACACGGTGCCGGGAGAATATGACCGTTCGGGACCAAGACGTTTTTTGACAGTGAGTGCAAACATCAACAAGAAAGATCTTGGATCGGCAACCGATGAAATCCAAAAGACGATTGATGGAATTGGAAAATTGCCGCCGGGAGTGAAAATGGAAGTCAGGGGAATGTCCAGTCTGTTGACAGAAACCTTTTCAAGTCTGCAAAGCGGATTGCTCGCTGCGATTGTCATTATTCTATTGTTGCTCGCGGCCACTTACCAATCGTTCAAGCTTTCATTGATTGTCCTATCAACTGTTCCCGCCGTTCTCGTTGGGTCGCTCCTTTTTTTATTGGCGACAGGTTCCACATTGAATCTGCAATCGTACATGGGAATCATCATGGCGATCGGAGTGTCGGTGGCCAATTCCATTTTGATCGTCACCAATGCCGAAGAATTGCGCCGCCAATATCGTGATGCATTGAAAGCGGCCAAGATCAGTGCAGCGATACGTTTGCGTCCCATTCTCATGACCGGTTTCGCGATGATTGCCGGAATGGTTCCGATGGCTTCGGGCATGGGTGAAGCGGGCGACCAGACTGCTCCTCTCGGAAGGGCTGTCATTGGCGGTTTGGCTGCATCCATGATTGCCGCATTGTTCATTGTGCCGCTGATTTATTCTCTCTCCATGAAAAAATCCTCTTTCAAGAATCCTTCCCTATTACCCGAAAATCAAAAAATACAAGAAGATGAAAAAAAATAATTTAATTAGGATAACAGTCTGCTTTTCCTCCCTACTCTGGATTTCCTGTTCCAGGAATGAAACACCTGCGGAGAAGAATTCCACTTCGACGGAAGCAAAAACATATTCGTTGTACAGTGTAAAGGAGCAGCCGCTCGGAACCACGTTGCGTTTGCCTGCGCAACTCAACGCTTATGAAGAAGTGAGCATTTATCCGAGAGTGACAGGATACATAAAAAATATTCCTGTTGATATTGGAACAATGGTGAAGCAGGGACAAGTGTTGATGGAAATGGAAGCGCCCGAAGTGGAACAGAACAGTTTGGCTGCAGAGGCGACTTATCTGAAGGCGCAGGCTGCATTCAGTGCAAGCAAGGGAAATTATGAGCGATTGCTGAATACTTCCAAAACGCCGGGAACTGTTTCCGCAAACGATTTGCAATTGGCCCAATCGAAAATGCAATCGGACAGTGCCATGTGCAACGGTGAGAAGGCGAGTTGGATGGCAATGGAAACGATGAAGGGTTACCTGATTGTGAAAGCGCCTTTCGATGGAACGATTACACAACGGAACATTGATCCGGGTGCATTGGTGACTGTCGGCGGCAAGATGGATGCGAAACCGATGTTGGAACTTCAACAGATTTCCAAATTGAGATTGCAGGTGAAAGTGCCGGAATCATTTGCAACGCAATTGGAAAACAATCAGGCGGTTTCTTTTGTGGTGGAAGCGCTTCCCGGAAAAACATTTACAGGCACCATCAGTCGCCAGGCAAATTCACTGGATGAAAAATACAGAAGCGAGTCGGTTGAAATGGATGTGTTGAATCCCGATCATGTGTTGATGTCGGGAATGTATGCGGAAGTTTTATTGCCATTGAAAGGTCATCTGAATACGTGTGTGGTTCCCCAATCCGCAGTGGTCATTTCCACCGAAAGGAAATATGTGATAAAAATCCAAAACCATAAAACCGTTTGGGTGGATGTTACAACGGGCAATGCGGAAAACGGCATGATGGAAATATTCGGCGATATCAAGGCGGGAGATTCCATTGTTGAAGATGCCAATGAGGAAATAAAACAGGGGCAAGTCATCAATTGAAAAGATCAGGAAATGAAAAGCGATTTCAGTTATGCATTGATTTGTCCGATTGGAAATTTTCCGGTCATGAAACACTTTTTCCTTTTTTTCATCACCTGCTTTTTTTTCAATCCCCTTCCTGCGCAGGAAAACGCGGCAACGTTGGACATCAGCAATAAGAATTACGTGGATTTTTCCGGACCGATGGGAAACGACAAATCATTTGCGGAATTGTATGATGCAAAACGGGGACCGCAAGGGCAGAAAATCAGTTATGTTTTTTTCGACAGGCAGTTGAATCAAATCGGCAATTTGGAAACCGGTGTGGGCATTGGACAAAAATTCGAAAAGGGATATTCCGACAGCAGTGGGATTTATTCTGTATTTGGAAAAAGGAAC
>CAYMZV010000147.1:0-9931 GCA_964394965.1 uncultured Chryseobacterium sp. | reverse complement strand
CGATGCGCTGGGCAGAAGCTTCGTCGAACGCCTGCGATGGCAGCAGCGGGAAAAGGGATGTATGTGCGTGCATCCACCGGAGACATTGGCATTGACAAAGTGTACAGCATGTTGCAGGGACTGGGCAAAACGACAAAAGAGACATGGCGCTATACGAGTTTCACTCCGCTGTTCCGTTATCTTTTGGCATTATCCATGCTGCTGTTCATTGTTGAAGCATTGTTGCCCGAAGGGAAAAGATCGAATTTCAATTCACAAAAATCATGATGCGTTATCTTGCCATTTTATTTTTCTCATTCTGCCTATTGCAAATGCAAGCGCAGAAAACTCCACCGCCGAAAAAGGACGGTTGGGTGAATACGCGGAAGGGAAATGAGAATTTCAAGAAACAGAATTTTGCGCAAGCGGAAAAATATTACCGTGATGCGGTCAAAACCGACACATCAAAAAGTACAGCGAATTATAATCTGGGAAATACACTTTACAAGGAAAAAAAATACGACGAGGCGGAACGGGCGTATGCGGATGCTGTGACGGGGAAAAATGCAGATTCACTTTCGCGCGCGTGGCACAATCTCGGAAATGCGGAGTTGCAACAGAATAAATTGCAGGAAAGCATCAATGCTTATAAGGAAGCCTTGAAATTAAAACCGGATGATGATGAAACGCGTTACAATTTGGCTTACGCACAATCGAAATTGAAAAAACAACAGCCTCCTCCGAAGCAGAATAAAAACGATCAGAAAAATAAAAACCAGAATCCACAGCAACCGAAACCGAACGACAAAAACAAGGATCAGCAAAAACAACCCAATCAGCAACCGAATAATCAATCCATGCGGCCTGACGAAGCGCAACGCATGTTGAATGAATTGAAAGACGAGGAAAAGAAAACGCGCGACAAAATGAACGGACAGAAAAGTAACGCGAACAGAAAAAGCAAAGACAAGGACTGGTGAGAACGCGAGGAAACACGTTGAGAAATTATCTTTCGGCATTTTCATTTTTGCTGATCGGTTGCTCTTTTGTTTCTGCGCAACAATTGGTGTTGACCATCGACAGGGATTCGATCGGTTTCAACCAAACTGCAACAATCACATTAAGCGGCGAAGCAAAAGACATTTCCTCTTTCGCCGAATTACCTGAAACGGATGGCGTCGTTGTCATTGGAAGATCGAGCAATTATTCCTTCAATGGGAATAACGGAAAAATAAAACTCAACCAGACATTTACATTGCAACCCATAAAAACCGGAACATTTTCAATCGGTCCTGCGTGGGTGCAAACGGGAAGCAAAAGGATTTTCTCGAATAAGGTTTCATTGACTGTCAGTGGAGGAGCTGCAGCTTCGCCAAGCAATACGGTTTTTCTCAGGTGTGAGCCGGACAAAAAAAATGCACTTCTGGGGGAACAGATTGTCTTGTCGATTCGCTTGTATCACCGCGTGGATGTGCGGCTGAGTTCAGAACGTCCGTATGCAAAAACATTCAATGGTTTCTGGTATCACTCCGGACCAATGGATCAAACTTATAAGGACACGGTTATCACACTGAACGGCTTGAAATATGTCGGTGAAACATTGTACAAGGAATTTGTTTTCCCGAATGCAACCGGTAAACTGAAAATCCCGTCGTATGAATATTCCTGCAGCGTCAAGCAAAATCCATTCCCGACCGGCGATAATCTCATTGACGATTTGATGGGGATTGAAACACCTGTCCAATTGCATTCAGAGGAAGTTCCGATTGAAGTTTCACCTTTGCCCGACGAAAACCGTCCTGCTGATTTTTCAGGCGATGTCGGGAAGTTGTATTTAAGTGCAACTTTAGACAGGAGCAATGTCAAGGCGAATGAAGCCGTAAAATTGGCGGTAACGATTTCCGGAAGTGGGAACATCAGTTTCATCCAGTTACCCGCACAAAAATTTCCGGACGAGATTGAAAGTTTCCCTCCCGTTTCAACCGACAGCAGTGCTGTCAGCGCAAGCGGTGTCGAAGGAAGCAAGACCTTTTCCATTACACTCATTCCGAAAAAAGAGGGCAACTATACAATTCCCGGAATCACTTTTTCCTATTACGATCCGAAGAAAAAGGAATACGTGACCTTGAATACGCCCGAGTTCAATTTGAAAGTCGCGCCCGGTGACCCGGTGAAAAATGTAACGCAGAACAATCTCCCCGATGGATTCCTTTCCGACACCGGTTCAAGCAAAAGTGTCCTGAGAATTTTATTGATTGTCGTTCCGCAACTTTTACTGATTGTCGTCCTTATTGTCTTGTTCAGAAGGAGAAAACGGAAAAATGCCAAGGAAACGGTTGTTGAAAAGAGCAATGTGGAGGCACAACCGATTGCCCGAAAAACAGATACGATGCAGATCATGATTCATAACGTGGAAACAAACATGCTGGCTGGAAATTATTCTTCCGCGGTTTCCATACTTTATGAAGCGCTGATGACAGCCTGTTGCAGCAAATGTGAATTGACGCGTGAGGAAGCATCCGTTCATCAATTGCGATACCGGATGAAGTTCAAAAAGATCGACGATTCGACAATCGATCAAATAATGCCCTTTTTGGAAGATCTGTCAATGTTGAGATTCGGGGGATTTTTGGATAGAACCATTTTGTTTGAAAAACTGCAGAAAACGAGGGACTTGATCTCAAAACTGTCCGTTTAATCATTCAATCCGCCTATTTAACAACTTATGGATTGATATAAAGTTTTCGTATTGAGATTTTTATATCTTTGAAACAGGCAATGACAACATGAGAACACCTTTACTATCAATCGGAATTTCCCTTCTGGTTATTTCAAGCGCATCCGCACAGCAACTTGGATCAACGCTGGAAACGGGTACCAATCCTGTAGCGACTTCCTCTTCTACACAAAGGATTGTCAATCCGCAATCGCCACAAGATGGAAATGCATCCTTGGGTTTCACTTATTCTTACAGTGCCTGTGGACTGAATTACACAACCGCTTCCCAAAAAATCGGTCAGCGTTTCGTTATTTCATGTTGCCCTGCGACCAATGGTGCAGTTCAGCCTGCAACCTTCACCATTGCCGGAATTCCTGCAACCGCTGTAATCCAAAAGGCTTTTGTGTGGTGCGATGCATCGGGTAATGGAGTTCCTATTACACTTACAGTTACCAATCCGGCTTTAGCAACTTCAAGTGTATTGATGAATATTATCGGACAGGATGTGGATAAGTGTTGGGGATACAGTGGGACATACAGCTATCGCGCAGATGTCACTGCCTGTATTTCGGGAAATGGAAATTATGATCTAAGCGGCATGCCGGTTGATCCGAGTGCAGCAAGTCACTCGAATGATGTGGACGGAGCGACCATGATGGTAATTTGGAGTGACCCTACGCAAACTTGGCAAGGCGACATCAATATTTGGGATGGTTGTGTTACCATGATTGGCGGAACAACGACACAAACAATGACAGGCTTTACAGCTTGCTCGGGAAATGTAAATAATTCACACGCTTTTATGATTGTTGCCGATATGCAACAACTCGGATCACAGCTTACACTCAATGGAATGCCTCCGATCGGTGTTACCGAAGATTGGTGGAATTATATTGATGTAGCCACAACTGTCACGCCGAGCCAATCGACTGCAACATTCGGAAACAATTCCGCCGGCGATTGTTATAATTTTTGCATGATGGGTTTGTATTGGCAATCCAACTGTTCGACCTGTTGCGCCAATCCTTTTACGCTTAACATGACAACAGTTCCAAGCCAATGTTCTGCCAGCAACGGAACAGCGACAGCAACTCCGGTCGGCGGTTCAGGAACATTCACCTATTCATGGAATAGCACTCCGGTGCAAACCACTCAAACGGCCACCGGTCTTCCTCCCGGACAATACATCTGTACGGTTGTTGACGCTGCGGGTTGCACAACCGTTGATACAGCAATCGTTATGGGAACCGGTTCATTGCCGATTAACAATGCGCAAACCGACAATTTGTGTCATGGGGATACAAGTGGAACTGCAACCATTACTCCAACAGGGGGGACAGGTCCATTCACTTATACATGGACTCCGAATGTGAGTACAACGAACGTCGCTTCCAATTTGGCGGCGGGTACCTATACTGTTAACGTGACCGATGCTTTTGGTTGCCAGAATAGCTACACATTTACAATTACCGAGCCGCCTGCCGTTCCAATCAATGGATCAATTACAGGAACGTCGCCGATTTGTTTTGGATTTTCTTCAGGGTTGACCGTCAGTGCTACGGGTGGTGCCCCCCCCTATTCTTATTCTTGGATCAATCCACCTTCAGCAAGCACGTCAATAATTGTTTCACCTACCGTTACAACAACTTATTCGTGTGTAATTACCGATGCCTGCAATACTCCTGCCGATACGGCAACGTTCACTGTTGTTGTCAATCAATTGCCTGTCATCACTTTTTCGGGAGACACATTATCGGGTTGCGCACCTTGGTGTGTTGACTTTACTGCATCTTCCAATCCCGCACTTTCAAGTTGTACTTGGGATTTTGGGGATAATTCAACAGGCACAGGCGCAAATCCCTCGCATTGCTATATGAATGCTGGAAGTTATAATGTCACTGTCCATGTAGATGATGTAAACGGTTGCAAGGATTCGCTTACTGTTCCAAATTATGTAAATGTTTATCCGAATCCCATTGCAGGTTTCAATCTTCTTTCACCCAACCCTGCAACCCTGATCGAAGCGACCATTTCATTTGACGATATAAGCACAGGTGGAGACACATGCCATTGGGATTTTGGCGATGGCCACACACTTACTGTCATCGGTTGTGGTGATGTTGCAAATTCATACGCCGATACGGGAACCTATCATGTAACACAAATTGTCATTAACCAATTCGGATGTTCGGACACCATTGATTATGATGTTTACATTATTCCATACACTACCATTTACGTTCCCAATACTTTTACTCCGAATGGAGATGGAAAGAATGATGTCTTCTTGGCTTATGGCGAATATGTCGCTGATTTCAACATGATGGTTTTTGACCGTTGGGGCAATCTGATTTTCCAATCGAACGACATGCAGAAAGGCTGGGATGGAAAAGCAAATGGGGGAAAAGAGCTTGCCCAAATTGACACTTACGTTTACGTCATAACCTACAACGAACAGTACAATGGTTATCATCATAAAATAATCGGTCATGTCAACCTGATCAAATGATACTCAAGTATCCATTTTTCCATAGGGCTGAAATCTGATTTCAGCCCTTATTTTTTGATCTTCATCACCGGAGCGGTTCTGTGGATAGAATTATTTGGAAATCAGGTCGTATTAACATAAATTGCGACAAGCAAACACCTAAACCACTCTTAAATTTTTATTTAACCGTAGCAATATGGGACAACAATTACGAAATGTGATATTGTTCGCCTTATTACTTACACCGTATTTTACATTCGGTCAACAAGTAACAACGTCGAATACTGGATGTCCGGGAATACCTGGCGCATGCGGATATCATAACAACAACAGTTCTGTAGAACGTTCCGGACCTGCGAATCCGAATCCACAGAATGGAAATGGAACACTTGGAAATATTTATGCACAAACAAAATGCGGTCTGAATTTTACCCAGGCGTCACAGCGTCTCGGTCAACGATTTTCCCCAATCGGAATTGCTCAACCCGCTCCTTTTGTTATCAGTGGAATCCCTGCTTGCGCTACAATTGAAAAAGCTTTTTTATGGGCGGAAGGTTCCGGAAATGGTGCTGCTCAAACAGCAACCGTAAATGGACCTCTCGGTCCAGCCAATTACCCGATGGCAATTGTTGGAAGTGGTCCCGACAAATGTTGGGGATATGCCGGTTCTTATACCTACCGTGCCGATGTAACACCATCCGTAAGTGGGAATGGAACTTATAACATCAGCGGAATCCTTACCAATCCACCCACTTCAGGCAACGACATGGATGGCGCAACCTTGTTGGTTATTTGGAGCGATCCCACACAGATTTATCGTGGTACCATTCGACTTGATGATGGATGCATCATTGTAAATGGCGGTATTGCAAATTATAACATGACATATCCAGCAGTTTGCGGCCCTACAAATAATGCACAGGCTTTTTTCTGTATAGGTGATATTCAATTCAATCCAACCTCTTGGTCTGCAAACGGCACGGCTTGTCCGCTTTCATGGAATTGGTGGAATTATGTAGCAACTCCCGCAACAGTCATTAATTCCGGGCAAACGACGTCCAACTTCAATGTCAATACTGCCGGTGACTGTTTTAATTTATGTGTCACTGGAATTTATTATAGGGAAACGTGTGTCACATGCACTCCCACTTCATCGCTTGTGCTGGCAACTACCGCAACACCCTCAACATGTTCAGCATGTAATGGCACCGCTACGGTTACCGTCACTTCGGGAACAGGACCATTTACTTATTCATGGTCTCCTTCAGGCGGAAATGCTGCTACTGCAACCAGTCTCTGTCCTGGAACCTATACTGTTACAGTAACAGCATCGTGTGGAACTCAAACAGCGACAATTGTTGTTCCTTCCAGTGGAGGTGGAATAACCGTCAACAGTTTGTCTCAGACCAATGTCTCCTGCAATGGTGGATGCAATGGAACTGCTGCCGTTACCCTTGTCGGTGGAACAGCTCCGTTTACTTATGCATGGACTACAAGTGGAGGAAATGCCTCTTCCGCATCCGGATTATGCGCAGGTACATATACGTGTACTGTTACAGATGCAAATGGATGCTCGGGAACGCACGTATTTACAATCACACAACCGCCTGCACTTACAACAACGCCTACACAAACGAATATTTCCTGTAATGGAGGATGCAATGGTACAGCAACTTGCACTGTTGGAGGAGGAACGCCAGGGTATACATATCTGTGGGCGCCAAGCGGAGGAAATGCTGCCACAGCATCCGGCTTATGTGCAGGAACTTATACCTGTACCGTTCATGATGCCAATGGTTGTACTATAACACAAACCTATACCATTACACAGCCTACTGCCCTTACTGCAACTCAATCGCAAGTTAACGTTACATGTAATGCTGCATGCAATGGCTCTGCAAGTGTTGTTGTATCCGGAGGAACTCCAGTATACACCTATCTGTGGGCACCGAGTGGTGGCAATACTGCCAATGCGGTTGGGTTATGCGCTGGAAGTTATACCTGCACAATCACCGATGCAAATGGCTGTGTGATTACAAAAACATTCAACATTACTCAACCTCCCGCTTTGACCGCAACAACTTCTCATGTGAATCTATTGTGCAATGCGGTTTGTAACGGTTCGGCCACTGTTGTTGCTTCCGGTGGAACCCCTGGATATACTTATCTATGGACACCGTCAGGACAAACAACGGCAACTGCGACTGCATTGTGCAATGGTAACTACAGTTGTACAATTACCGATGCAAATGGCTGTACACTTCAGGAAACATTTGCCATCACCCAACCGACAGCATTGGCAATTGTTCCAACGCAGACAAACGTATCCTGCAATGGCGGTTGCAATGGAACTGCAACCTGCACTGTTTCGGGTGGAACCCCAACATATACTTACCTGTGGGCGCCATCGGGACAAACAACCGCTACGGCAACTGCGCTTTGTGCAGGCACTTATACCTGTACCGTCACCGATGCCAATGGTTGTGTTTTAACACAACAGTTCACGATCACACAACCTACCGCGATTTCATCAACTTCTTCAGTTGTCAGTGCAACTTGCGGTAATGCAAACGGTTCTGCAACTGTTACCCCTTCCGGTGGAACCCCGGGTTATACTTATCTCTGGACACCTTCCGGACAAACAACAGCAACCGCCACCAACATTTCAGCAGGGGTTTATACTTGTGTCATTACCGATGCCAACCTTTGCACATTCACTGTTACAGTCACGGTTCCCAATTCAGGATCTCCTACAGCGACAATTTCTGCATTTACCAATGTAACATGCTTTGGAGCCTGTGATGGAACTGCAACTTGTACCGCTGCGGGCGGAACTGGCCCTTACACCTATGCATGGACTCCTTCCGGTGGAAACGCTGCCAATGCTACTGCTCTGTGTCCTGGAACATACACTTGTACTGTTACTGATGCGAATGGATGTATTGCCAGCGATAACGTTACTATTACCCAACCGCCGCAACTCACAGCGACAACCACTCAAGTGAATGTCTTGTGCAATGGAAATGCAACAGGATCATCAACTGTCACTGCCGCTGGTGGAACCCCGGGATATACTTACCTATGGACTCCTTCGGGACAAACAACAGCAACAGCAACCGGTCTTGCGGCTGGTGCTTATTCTGTTCTGGTAACAGATGCAAACAACTGTAATATCACACTGAACGTTACCATTACTGAACCGACTTTGCTCACTGTTGCTGCAGCAGGATTCAATGTAACATGCAGCGGGGCTTGCGACGGACAAGTGGTTTGTATTCCAGCGGGAGGAACACCGAATTATACTTTCGCATGGACACCTACCGGATGTTCAACTGCAAGTTGCAATAACGTTTGTGCCGGAACCTATAACGTTACCGTAACCGATTTGAATGGCTGTACTGCAACTGCGGCTGCAACTGTCACCCAACCCGCAGCCATCACAATTACAACAACAACTGTAGATGCGCATTGCAATATGGCGGATGGGTCAGCCACTTCAACCTCTGCAGGTGGAACAGGCGTTTTGACTCCTGTTTGGTATCAGCCCGCCACTCCGGGAGCGAATTTGAATAACGTTGTTGCAGGTAATTATTTTGTTGTTGTCACAGATGCAAATGGTTGCGACGACACTGCATTCGTTACCATAAACAATTTACCCGGCGTACTTTCAAATCTTGTTTCGGTAACTCCTGTCTCTTGTTTCGGTGGAAATAATGGGCAAATAATCTGTAACGCTTCAAGTGGAACAGCACCTTACACTTATGCATGGTCCTGCTCGCCAAGTACAACAACTACAGCTGCAAATTTATCGGCAGGTACTTGCACATTTACTGTAACCGATGCTGCGGGATGTACCGATACAACCATTGCAACTGTCACACAACCTCCGCAACTTTCGATTACCGCTACGGCAACCCCCGGCGCAGTTTGTGCGGGACAAGGTGTCCAATTGGTTGGAACCGCCACGGGTGGAACTCCGATTTACCAATATGCGTGGATGCCCGGCAATTTGATCGGTGGAACGCAAAATATCATACCACAAGTTACCGGCACACAAACAGTAACTGTTGTGGATGCCAATGGTTGTATCGACAGCACAACAGTCCTTGTAACTGTAAATGCAAATCCAGTCGCATTGCTTGCGGGCGATTCTCTTTCAGGTTGTGCCCCACTCTGTGTCAACTTCACTGATCTTTCCACACTTGCAAATGGAAACATTACACAGTGGGCATGGGATTTCGGTGACGGTTCTCCAATCAACACTTCACAGAATCCTACGCATTGTTACAATACAGCCGGCGCTTATACAGTCATTCTCACTGTGACAACTGCCAGCGGTTGTACCAATACAATCACAATGACCAATTACATCAATGTGTTTGCAAACCCGATTGCCGATTTCTCTGCGTCACCACAACCGACAACTGACTTGGATCCTACAATTTATTTTACGGATCTTTCAACCAATGCGTCTTCCTGGAGTTGGAATTTCGGTGACTCGACAAATACCACATCCAATTTGCAAAATCCTGTCTATACCTATGACGGTCCTGCAGCTTGCCATGATGTTGTATTGACCGTTACAACCAGCAATGGTTGCGTTGACACAGCCGTTCACAGGATTTGCATTGATCCGGATGTTACATTGTTTGTTCCGAACGCATTTACACCGAATGGCGATGGCAACAATGATGTATTCTTCCCTCAAGGAATCGGAATAGATGAAAGCAAGTATGAGATGTGGA
>CAYMZV010000146.1:0-9944 GCA_964394965.1 uncultured Chryseobacterium sp. | reverse complement strand
ATTATCTTTCCTGCAATTGGGGAAAGGAAATCCTTTTCATTGATATTTCAGAAAATCGCGGAAAACAGCAATTGTTGAAATTGCTTTCCGACGCCGACATCCTGATTTTGAATTTCAAATCGGGAGACGCTGAAAAATTCAAGCTTGATTATGATTCACTGTCACCCTCATTTCCCAAATTGATTTACGCACACATTTCCGGTTATGGCGAATCCGATTCACGTCCAGCATTCGATCTCGTGATGCAAGCCGAAACCGGATTCATGAGCATGAACGGAACAACCGAAAGCGGTCCATTGAAAATGCCGGTTGCCTTCATTGATCTCATGGCCGCACATCAACTCAAGGAAGGCATTTTAACCGGACTTCTGAATCGAATGAAAACAGGAAAAGGTTGCTGTATCCATGTTTCACTTTTCGATTCGGCCATTGCTTCGCTAGCCAATCAGGCCAGCAATTATCTTGTTGCCAAAAACGAAACAATAACCGCAGGCTCACTTCACCCGAACATTGCGCCGTATGGAGAAACTTTTTCTTGCAGTGACAAGCGTTTTGTTGTTCTTGCCGTTGGCAATGATGAACAATTTTCCCACCTGTGTGATGTTTGCGGACTGAAAAACATTGCATCGGATGAACGTTTCAAATACAACCATTCGCGTGTTGTGAATCGCCATGAATTATTCCAATTGTTAAGGCCTTTTTTCGCCCATCATTCTTCCGGCGAAATTTCAATCCTGTTGAAAAAATCAAGTGTCCCGTTCGCTGTTGTGAAAACCGTTGGAGAAATTCTCGAAACCCACGAGTCGGAAGGATTAATTCTGGATAAAAATTGTGTAAAAACAGCCGTTTTTTCCATCCGAAATTAGCGCTTGTTCGTACAATGAAAATAATCTGAATTTCAGTATATTTGTAATCATTAGATTTCCCCATGGCACCCGTACTCGGCAAAAAGGTAGTGTTGTTTGCGTTTTTATTAGTTCCAGTTCTGGCATTTGCCCAGCATAACAAACGTTATCGTTGGGAAGCCGGTCTTGATTTGGGTGCGTCCAATTTCCTCGGTGATTTGGGAGGTGCCAATCAAATCGGAACTCACTTTGTCCGGGATCTTGAACTTTCTCTCACGAAACCGGCTGTGGGCGCACACGTACGTTACAGGAGCAATCGTTATATCGGTTACCGCGCAAATTTCGAATACGGAAAAGTTTCCGGAAATGATGCCTTGACACAGGAACCTTTTCGAAATAACAGAAACCTGAATTTCAAATCAAATATTTTTGAGGTTTCCACTGTACTCGAATTTTATCTTTCCAAGGAAAGGGCCGGTCACGTTTATAATTATAAAAAACTGAAGGGCTTCAGGAATTTGGACATCCAGACTTATGGCTTTCTTGGAATCGGGGGATTTTATTACAATCCAAAAGGAGAATGGCAGGGAAGGTATTATGCGCTGAAACCTCTTCATACCGAAGGGGAAGGATTGCTACCGGGAACAAAAAGTTATTCCAACGTTTCAGTTTGCATTCCAATGGGAATGGGCTTCAAGTATGCACTCAATCGCCAATGGAGTATCGGACTTGAATTTGGATTGCGTTTGACTTTCACCGATTACATTGACGATTGCAGTACCGTTTATGCAAATCCTGCCGCAATTGCCGCCGCTCAACCCAATGCATTCGATGCGAATCTGGCTGTGCATTTTGCAAATCCACAATTGGGACATATTCCAATCGTTGACGGAGTCAATTCAACAGGCCCGGGAGAACAGCGTGGCGATTCCACCCACACCGACTCTTACATGTTCATGCAAATCACCGTGAACTATAAAATCGGGAAAATCAAAAAGACGCACTCGAAGTTTTAATTTTCGGTTCATGCATTTGCTCGAACCTGTTTCACCTGAAGATTTTCAAAAATATTATGAGTTGCGCTGGGAAGTGTTGCGCAAACCGTGGAATCAACCGAGAGGAAGCGAACGCGATGATGCCGAAAACAGTTCCATTCATGTGATGGCTCTCAATGAAAAGGGAGAATGTGTTGGCGTGAGCCGTTTACAATTCAACTCGCCGCAAGAGGCACAAATTCGTTTTATGGGTGTGCGTGATGACCAACAGGGAAAAGGCGTCGGAAAAATGCTGATGAATTACCTGGAAGCGAAAGCGAAAAATTCCGGAGCTGAAAAAATAATCCTGCAGGCCAGGGAAAATGCCGTTCCGTTTTATTTGTCAATCGGATATTCCGTAAGTGAAAAAACATTCAAGCTCTGGGACATCATCCAGCATTATCTGATGGTGAAAGTAATCTGATCCCTTATCTGCAAATCACTTTTTTCTATTGGGCAAATATTGCCGAAGCAATTTCTGAATCTTGTCCGATTCCTTTTCCGACAAACGAAATCCGAATGCGATTTCCGTTTCTTCATATTCAAATGAAAGCGAATCACAATCGACAGACCAATAATCCGCTCCGAATTTTTTAGTCCATGCCGGTGATTTGTCGTCGTACTTTTTCAGATTTGCAATTCCGTTAAGCTGATATTCTTTCACGATTCCCCTACCACCCACATCGCGCTTGTAAAACAATTTCCCTTTTCGGATCTGTATCAATTCCCTTCCGAAATATTGCCACCGAAAGGCTTTCCCGATTACGTACGAAAAATACAGCCAGAACGCAATCCAAATCACGATCATCAGTTTTGCGTTTTCATCCTGCAACTTGAAATAATTCAATCCAATGTAAATTCCACCTGCCAGCCACAATCCCAGAATAATGCCAATGCTTTTCGCTTTCGATTTGTCGGGCGCAGATGAAATGACAAGGCTCAAATCCTCACCTTCCTTTTTTACCGAAGCACGGTTGCTGATGAATTCTATTTCGCTCATGATTTTTTATTTCTTGAAAATGGACGGATGATCAATCGCATGCCGCGATCATAATTGAAATAACTGATCAGCCAGTTAAAGAAAACGATTATCCTGTTTCGGAAACCGACCAGAAAAAGCAAATGCACAAACATCCAGATCAGCCAAGCGAAAAATCCCTGCGTGGTAATGCTTTTCGATTCCACCACCGCACGGTTCCTTCCCACCGTTGCCATTGATCCCTTGTCGCGATAATGAAACGGTTTCCACTTTTGAAAATCCATTCCCTTGGAAATATTTTTTCCCAACCGTGTCGCTTGCTGAATGGCAACTTGCGCAACCTGCGGATGTCCCTTCGGATAATCGGAAGTTTTCATTTGAGCAACATCCCCGAGTGCAAAAATATTTTTTGTTCCCTCCGCCAAATTGAATTCATTGACCGAAATCCTTCCATTGGCATTTATCGATGCAACTGGAATTCCCGGAATGTTCACGCCCCTCACTCCCGCCGCCCAAATCAAAGTTGCCGCCGAATATTTTTCGACCCCTTCCGATTTTACCGAGCGCCCATCGTAGGAAGTGATTCGCATATTCAACTCCACAATCACATCAAGATCTTCAAGATATTTTTTTGCTTTTTCTGACGACTTCTCCCCCATCGTTGCGAGTACGCGCGGACTGTGTTCAACGAGATGGATTTTCATTTTTCCCAAATCGAGTTCGGGATAATCTTTTGGCAGAACATGTTTCTTCAATTCACCGAGCGCGCCTGCAAGCTCCACACCCGTTGGTCCACCACCCACAATCACGTACGTCATGAGCGCCTCGCGTTCGCGCATGTCGGAAGTGGTGACGGCCATTTCGAAATTCTGGAGAATGCAACTGCGCAAATCCAACGCTTCACGCACCGACTTCATGGGCAAACTGTTTACGCGCAATTCTTCCATGCCGAAATAATTGGTGTCGGAACCGGTGGCGATAATCAGGTAATCATAAAAAATGGAGCCGATGCTTGTGCGCAAAGTATTTTGTTCCGGAATTATTTCCAATGCTTCCGCCATACGGAAATAAAAATTCCTGAATCCCTTGAAAACTTTTCGCAATGGGAATACAATCGAGTCTGGTTCCACTCCGGCAGTTGCGACCTGATACAACAAGGGCTGGAAAGTGTGGAAATTATTCTTGTCGACCATCACCACCTGAAACCTATCACGCAATTGTTTGGCAACTTCAATTCCGGCAAATCCTCCACCGACAATCACTACACGCGGAAGATTCATTTTGGGAACGTCGATGTCCATAACTATTTTTTCGGTTGTCAGTTGTCAATCGGTTGCCCGACTATTTTTTTGCAGGACTTTGGAAATGATTTATGGCGAGGCGGTATCCGTCCAAACCCAAACCGCAAATGCTTCCCTTGGCGTGGGGTGCAACAAAAGAAGTGTGACGGAATTCTTCGCGCGCAAAAATATTCGAGATGTGCACTTCTATTACCGGAGTTTTTATTCCTGCCACCGCATCACCAATGGCGACTGAAGTGTGTGTGTATCCACCGGGATTGAAAATGATTCCGTCAAACGTGAATCCGCATTCGTGGAGTTTGTTGATCAGTTCCCCTTCGATGTTGCTTTGGAAATATTCGAATGTGATTTGCGGAAAATCCTTTTTCAGTTTTTCAAGATGCTCTTCGAAAGTTGCCGTACCGTAAATTTCGGGTTCGCGTTTTCCGAGCAAATTCAAATTCGGTCCGTTGAGGATGAGGATTTTCATTGGGCAAAGATAGACGTGAGCGGTGAGACTTGAGGCGTGAGGAGAAAAAGTTTTTTTTGTAGAAAATGAAATACTTCGAAAATAGCCCCGTCCCGAAACTTCGGGAGCAGGGAGTTACTGCGACTGGACAGTCCAAAGGACTCCTTCGAAGCGGGAAAAGCGCAAATAGAAAAAGGTAAAGCTGTGCTTCAATATAGAAACAGGAAGCACCAATCAGGAAAATAATTCTCCAAACTCATCACTACCTTTACCCCATGTCATGGAAAGCGGACATTGCGAGTTTTAAAACATATCTCCGTTTGGAGAAATCGCTTTCTGCGAATTCGATTGCGGCGTATGAGCATGACATCCAGAAATTGGTCCAGTTTCTCGAATACAATAATATCGGTTTGGGTGCAACGCAATTGAAAACGGAACACTTGCGGAATTTCCTGAAGTGGGTGAATGAATTGGGAATGTCGGCGACTTCACAAGCGAGGATCCTTTCGGGATTGCATTCGTTTTACAAATACCTGTTGATGGAAAACCTGATCACCAATGATCCGACTGAATTGGTGGATGCGCCGAGAACAGGACGAAAGTTGCCTGACACATTGAGCCATGATGAAATTGAAAAATTGCTGGAGTCGGTTGACTTGAGTACAAAGGAAGGCGAACGAAACCGGGCGATGCTTGAAACCCTTTACAGTTGCGGCTTGCGCGTGAGCGAATTGGTTGGACTGAAAATTTCGGATGTGTTCGAAAAGGAAAGTTACATCCGTGTAATCGGGAAAGGCGACAAGGAACGTTTGGTGCCGATCGGAAAAATTGCGTTGAAACACATCAGGATTTACAGGGAAAATGTCCGCGCACTTTCTGAAATCCAAAAAGGCGAAGAGGATATTTTGTTTTTGAACCGTCGCGGAAAAAGATTGACGCGTGTCATGGTTTTCACTTTTATAAAAGACCTGGCACGAAAAGTCGGAATCAGGAAAAACATTTCGCCGCACACTTTCCGCCATTCGTTCGCCACACATTTGGTGGAAGGCGGTGCTGATTTACGGGCGGTGCAGGAAATGCTGGGACATGAATCGATTACGACAACAGAAATCTACACGCACATCGACCGCACATTCCTGAAGGAACAGATTCTGAAATTTCATCCTCGGTCTTGATTAAAGGATTCAAAGATTCAAAGATTCAATAATTCGCATATACGTTACCCACACAAATACTTGAATTTTTGAATCTTTGAATTATTAAATCTTCTCATGCTCCGCTTCTTCGGCAACAACTTCTTCCTGCACGTGAGCGGCTTCTTTTCCGAGGTATTTTTCAACGAGCCAATGACCGAGATAAATCAGTGGAGTAAGTCCGATGGCGATCATGAGCTTGAAAAAATAATTTGTCAATCCCATTGACCAAAATGCTTTCATGGTGAGTGTTCCGGGAATTACGAAAGCAATGTAGAGCACAACAAACGTATCGATCAATTGGGAAATGACTGTTGATCCTGTCGAGCGCAACCAAATCAATTTTCCACCGGTGCGTTTTCTGAAAAACCAAAACACAAATGAATCGACGAATTGTCCGACGATGAATGCAGTGATGCTTCCGACAATGATCCATTGCGACTGACCGAAAACCGTATTGAACTGTTCGTCGTTGGCAACCTGATTCCTAAAACCAGGTGTCGGATGCAATGGCGGTGGCGGAACAAAAGCTTTCGGCGCCATGGCAATGAAAACGATGACAAAACAAAATGCGATCATGGCAGCAGTGAGAATCGATATGGTGCGGACAACTTTCGGTCCGTAAAATTCATTGATGGTATCCGTCGCGAGAAAAACAATTGGCCAGGGAAAAATCCCGACAATGGAAACAAACGATCCGATTTCCCAACTGCCAATGTGAATGTGTGCGACAAACAATTTCGAGCTGATCAATTCGGCGGTGATCGCGCTCGTAATGAAAATGGACGTGAGAATTAAAAGGAGTTTGTTTTTTTTGTTGAGTTCGAACATGAAGGGAAATTAAGGATTGGGAAAATTGGTGAATTGGTGATTGGTCAAATTTAACTTACTTTCTTTTGGCTTTTTCAACATGAAAAAATTCAATAAAATATCCATCACACGGTTTTCCATTTTTTGTAGGTGCAGGCCAATGTTTTAATTTCACTAATGATTGCTTGAAAATTTCCGTTATCGCAGGATCAAAATCATCTCCCATGCTGATATCAGTAATGGAACCGTCTTTTCTGATATAAAACCCTGCTTCCACATTGCCAGCCTTGCAATAACAGGAATCGGGTATATATGTAATGGCATAAATAGAATCTTTCAAGGCCTTCATTGCAACGTTGTGAAATTTATCTACATCAATTTGATAATATGGAATGGCACCACCAATCTTACTTGTATCAATAGCTACTGGAATTCCATCATAGAAGTTGAAACTTTGATCCGCAATTACTTTGTGAATTGTGTCACCTGATTCACTGAACCACATTGTGTTCAAACATTTATTTTCCACTTTGCCATAAAATGCCGAATCTGAGAATTCAGTAAAATGTTGAATGCACTCCACATTTCCACTTTCATAATATGTTGTTGCTGTTCCCCATAATCTTCCAGCACAATAGTCACGAGTAAATGATTTTTTGCCGTTACAATAATAATTCACTTCATGCGAAAGCTTCATTTGATCCAATGCACCCCCATCAAACGTTAATGTTCCATTTTCGCACCATTGCTGTTTTCTTATCTCCAAGTATTTTGCACTCTCCTCAAAATCCTTCTTTTGTCCATTTTTATAATAATAAATATGATAAATAGTGTCGCCACCAAGATGATAGAATTCAGAAGCTTTTTTTTTCATTCCCTTATCATAATAAACAATCCAATTTGCGCTGTCATTATCGGTTGCTTCGTATTTCACAAAATAAGTTGTGTCTGATATGAGTTTCTGGCAATGTTCATAGTAACCGGTAACAAATAAACTGACTTTAGATGTGTCTCCGCACCATGCCTTTACCAGTTCACGTTCGGCAAATATTTTCCCGAACAGAGAAAAGAGAAAAAAAAGAATCATTAATCTTTTCATAATATTTCAAGAAATTCTTCAATCGCTGAAAAAACCTTTTCCAATTCGTTTTTTGTAATGCAATAAGGCGGCAATACATAAAGGATATTTCCCAACGGACGCAAAATGATTCCGCGTTTCGGAAAAAATTCATGCACACGATCCGCCAAAGGGTTCAGGTATTCGGTTTGTTCCGGTGTTTTTATTTCCAATGCCAAAATTGTTCCGATACAACGAGATTCCTTTACGGCAGCATGATCAACGAAATGATTTCGCTTTTCATTCATGAATTTTGAAATGGAATTTATTTTTTCAAATGTGTTTTCCTTTCCAAACAATTCAAGACTTGCAAGTGCGGCTGTACAGGCGAGCGGATTTGCAGTATAGGAATGTCCGTGAAAAAAAGTTTTTGTCTTATCGGAAGTGAGATAGGCGTTATAGATTTTTCTCCGGCAAACCGTTGCGCCCAACGGAAAAAATCCACCCGTCAATCCTTTCGAGAGACAGATGATGTCCGGTTTTTCAATACAATGATTTGTTGCGAACATTTTTCCTGTCCTTCCGAATCCCGTCATCACTTCGTCGGCAATCGTGATTACATTTTTCGTTTCGCATTTTTTCAGCAACACATCAAGTGCCTGCGCATCATACATCACCATTCCGCCTGCGCCTTGTACGAGAGGTTCAAAAATGAAAGCGGCAACATCATGATCCTTGATCGCCTCATCCATGGCATGAAAACTTTTTTCCTCTTCCCCTTTCAATGGAACGGGAATGTGAATTACGTCAAACAGCATTTTTTCAAATGCATGATTGAAAACATTGCGTGCCCCAACCGACATTCCGCCGAATGTATCTCCATGATAGGCATTTTCAAACGCAACTATTTTTGTTTTCGGTTTTCCGGCATTGTGCCAAAATTGAAATGCCATTTTCAGTGCCACTTCCACCGACGTTGAGCCATCATCGGAATAAAAAACCTTATCCATGTCAGGCAAAAGTTCCAACAGTTTCTCCGCCAACTCAACTGCGGGCTTGTGCGTGTAACCGGAAAAAATAGCGTGTTCAAGAATGGAAAGCTGATCGGATATACTTTTCGCGATATGCGGATGTGCATGTCCGTGAAGGTTCACCCACCAGGAAGAAATCGCGTCGATGTAGGAATTCCCCTCTTCATCAAAAAGCAAAGAGCCTTCACCGCGGACAATTCCAACGGGCGGTTCTGCATTCAATTGCGGAGTGAACGGATGCCAAATGGAAATTGAATCTCTCTCCGAAAGTGAATTTTTCCTGCTGTTCATATTCGAAAATCCAATGATTCAACTATTGACATTTTTTTTTCGGGAAATCCTTGGATTTGGAATCAAAGATTCTCCTTGAATTGAGCAGCGTATTTACTGACAATCTCTTTATTGATTACAGATTCTTTTTGAATCCGGCCAATCACTTTCAATCCGCTGTAGGAAACAATAATGTCTTCCGATAATTTATGCGGAGGGCCGTTGAAAACAATTCCCATGGCGGAAATATTCCGGTAACGCAATGCATCAATCGAAAGGATGGAATGGTTGATGCTTCCGAGATAATTCTGAATGACCAATACAACTTCGGCATTCACTTTTTTTATAATGTCGACAATGAATTCCTTGCTGTTGAGCGGAACCATCATTCCACCCGCCCCTTCAATGATGAGGGAATTATCGGTTTTCGGCAACTCTATTTTATCGAGCGTAATCTGTTGTCCTTCCAACTCCGCTGCAGCATGCGGTGACATGTATTGCTTCAACACAAAACTTTCGGGATGGATTTGTGTCTTGGGGTTGGAAACATACTTGCGGATTTTATCGGCGTCGGTCGAGAAATAACTTCCGGTTTGAACGGGTTTCCAATAATCGGCATGCAAAGCTTCGGCGAGAATTGCAGATACGACTGTCTTGCCAACATCGGTTCCTATTCCAGTTACAAAAATTCTTTTCATAGGGATTTGCGGGTCATCAATTATTCAAATGTCGTGATAAGATTTGTTTCTGTCAAAATCTTGCCGTTTCCGACACCAATTTCAACAAGGCATCGATTTCAAGTGGGTGATTGAAAGCGTGAATGATAATCCGCAAACGTTCCTTTCCTTCGGGAACCGTTGGCGAAAGAATCGCCCGCACATCCATTTTATTTTCCCGGCACACTGTTGCCGCATGGCGGGCATTTTCATTGCCGGGAATCAAGATCCCCTGAATGGCGCTATCGGATGGAAGCAAG
>CAYMZV010000145.1:0-10102 GCA_964394965.1 uncultured Chryseobacterium sp. | reverse complement strand
CCATGTTGCACGAGCTTAGCACGGTCGGCTTGTCTTTGGGATTTGCGATTCCGAAAACATTTTCAGCAAACAATTTTCCAAGAATGGCAAACTGATACAACACATCCGGTTTGCAATCGGCATTGGTTCCCACATCGAGCAATAAATTAAAACCACCGCTTTCTTTTGGAAATGCAGTGGTAATGCAAGGTCGAATCACACCGGAAATTGCCTTGATCGTGTACATCGCGCCCACGAGCATGGCGCCTGAATTTCCACAACTTGAAAATGCATCGAGGTTTCCCTCTTTCATCAAACGGAAACCGGTTGCAATGGTGGAATCCTGTTTTTGTGAAAATGCCTTTACAGGATGTTCACCCATTCCGATGGTTTCGGTGGCATGAACAATGTCGACTTTTGAAATGTCGAAATTTCTGGAAGAAAGTCCGGAACGGATTTGTTGCTCGTCACCGATGAGCACCATACGAACGGAAGAAGGGAATTCCGCATGCGCGAGGCAAACGCCTTCGAGCGGAGCAGCGGGTGCGAAGTCACCGCCCAGGATGTCGATCCCGATTTTCATTAATGGAGGAAGAATAATTAATCCTTCTTCTCTATCACAACTTTGCCCTTGTAATAAAGAGCTCCGTCATGCCAATAAGCGCGGTGCCAAAGGTGTGCTTCACCTGTCACAGAACAAACAGCAACATTGGGTGCTTCTGCCTTATAATGCGTGCGGCGCTTATCGCGGCGGCTCTTGGAATGGCGGTGTTTTGGATTTGGCATTTTATTTTGAATTTAAATTGTTCAGTTGTCAAATTTTATGTTCTTCAATGAATCCCAACGCGGGTCAGAAGATTTTTTTGTCTTTTTGCTTTTGCCCTGATTGCTCTCGGGCTTGAGTTTTTCAAGTTTCGCAATCATTTCCTGATCGCATTGATTTGATCCTTCCGGATTTCCACCGCAAACCCTTTTTGAAGGAATGAGCAATGAAATGTATTCGTACAGATACTGCGAAAGGTCGAGTTCATGTACACTTTCCGGCAGACTTATCAAATCATCCTCGTCTTCAAAATGATCGGCGTTGAGATGGGCCACCAATTTGCGGTCGCCTTCAATGGGTTGAAAATAATCATTCCCGCAACGGTCACAATTCACTTCCACCTCACCTTTCATTTTAATGTCGAGTGTCATGATGTGGAAATGCTTGACGAGTTCCACATCAACTTGTACGTTTCCCTTTTTAATTTCAGAATAAGGGAAAGCTTCAAAGAACGAATCGGTAACCTCAAACTCAAAATTGTGGCTGCCATCCTTCAAACTCGTGAAAGGAATCTTAAAGCCCTTCAGTTTTCCCATAACAGCCTTTTTTGGAAAGGTGGCAAAACTAATCAAATTAACAGGACATGAACAAAAAATAGGGTCAAAAATTCGAGATTTTTGGTGGAAATCGAGTGAAAACGGGTGTTTTTTGGACGAAAATGGCTTTTCCAACGATGGAAATGGTGGGGTGATTTATTGATAGACTGAGGTGGATGGTAATGCATCCATTTCATTTTTTATTTATGCTTTGTGTCTTGGTGGTAAAAATCCAAAGCGAAATTTCCCTTTAGGAATGGGATGCCACAAAAGCTCGAAGGCACGAAGCTTTTCAAATTGAAACATTGCTGTGATGGGATTAATGAAAGGCTCAAGGGAAGTTACAATTGATCTAACCAATCATGCAGCGACCATTTTCCAATCCGAAGCATTCCGTTGGAAGAATGCTGGTCTACTCCCGCAAATCATCGTGCTAAAAACCGAGATCATGAAAAAAATAATTCCATCCGTCTAATAAATTACCTTTATTCGGTCAGGATTCCTTATTTTTATTTCAAACCGACCCTCAAGTCAAAAAATCAAACGAGAATGAAAAAAATAAAAATCGCTTACTTGGCATGCGTACTCATGCTTGGTTCACAGGCAAGTCCCTTGTTGGCAAGCTCAGCTTGCATTGCAGCCATTCAGCAAAAACAAGCTGTACAAAACACTTGGCAATTATTGGAAACAAAAGATGGCGTAAGCTGTTACTGGAAAATCGACAAGTTGGGAACTGGCAATGGCGTTTTCCTTCGCTTTGTAAATAACTCCGGCGCAAATGCAACCATCAATTGGAATGTCAATATCGCAACCGACAATGTAAAGAGCGGCAAGGTGGTTCTTACCAATGGCCAGACTGCTGAACCGAACAATCAGCCTGCCGGTTCAGACCTGCTTGCCATTCGCATTCCTTCCGGTCAACCTGTCATTACATTCACCGTTTCCAAATAGTTCGACGCATGAAACAGATCTACTCGACTCTCAAAAATAAAATTGCAGCAACACTTGGTCTTGTGTTGTTCGCTACCGGTGCATTCGCACAAACCAATGTACTCGTATGCGGTGCCGCACTACCTCAATCTTGGTTGGATGATGTGCAGAACAAGTTGATCGCTACAGGAAGTTTTACTTCTGTAACCACTTTTAATACAACTTCGGGTACACCCACTCTTGCCTATCTGCAAACATTCAATGCCGTAATGGTATTCACCGATTACAGTCCGCAAGATCCTACCACTTTGGGCAATAACATCGCTTCTTACATTGATGGTGGCGGAGGTGTTGTGAATTGCGTTTTCTCGAATGCAAGTATTCCGCTCGGTGGCAATTTCAATACCACTCCCTATCAGGTTGTTGTGCCCTTGAGCCAAACCGAAGGTACCGAGTTGACTCTTGGAGCCACATTGGTTTCCTGCGATCCGATCATGCAAGGCATTACAAGTTTTGATGGCGGTACAAGCACTTACCGCTCCACCTCTACCACACTTGCTCCAGGTGCACAATTTGTTGCCGATTATAACGATGGGGAATGGTTGGTTGCCGACAGGATCAATGTTGGTCCATCCAACGCCCGTCGCGCCGACTTGAATTTCTATCCTCCTTCCAGCGATGTGCGTGCCGATTTTTGGGTTTCGTCAACACAAGGCGGACAATTGATGGCCAACGCATTGTTGTGGGTTGCCGGTGTTCTCAATTCATCCAGCCCTCCAACTTCACCCGCATCGGTAACCGGAAATACAGGGATTTGTGTAGGATCAACTGCAACATATACCTGCGCTTCTGTTGTCGGGGCGACTTCCTATACATGGAGTGTTCCTGCAGGAACAACAATCAATTCCGGACAGGGAACAACTTCAATCTCCATTACAGCGGGAAGCACCTCGGGGAATATTTCAGTGACTGCCGACAACGGTTGTGGCTCAAGTGCCCCTACGATTTTTGTTCTCACCATCAATCCACTTCCAACTGTCGGTTCAACTGCATCGCCCACATCCGTATGTCCCGGAGGAAGCGTAACGGTTAACGGCACAGGTGCCACAACTTATGCCTGGTCGGGTGGTGTAACGAATAATGTCCCTTTCGTTCCGATTTCGACTACAACTTATACTGTAACCGGTACCGATGCCAATGGCTGCTCAAATACGGCAACTCAACTTGTCACTGTAAATCCATTGCCAAACGTTACCGCCAATTCAACTGCAGCTGCGGTTTGTACCGGCAACAGCGTAACGCTCACCGGCGGCGGCGCAACTTCGTACACATGGACAAACAGTGTGACAAACGGAGTTTCTTTTGTTCCAGTTTCAACAGCAACTTATACGGTCACTGGAACGGATGCAAACGGTTGCACAAATACCGCGAGTACAACTGTAACCGTAAATCCATTGCCGAACGTTACAGCGAATGCATCGTCAGCTGCCGTTTGTACGGGAAATAGTGTAACACTTACAGGTGGTGGTGCAACTTCATACACATGGTCGGGTGGCGTAACAAATGCTGTCGCTTTTGTCCCTCTTTCAACATTGACTTATACTGTGACCGGAACGGATGCGAACGGCTGTTCAAACACAGCGAATACAACTGTCACTGTTAATCCATTACCAACCGTTACTGCGAATTCATCTGCAGCAGCAGTATGCAATGGCAGCAGTGTAACACTCACTGGCGGCGGCGCAACTTCGTACACATGGACAAACAGTGTGACAAATGCTGTTGCCTTCACTCCCGCTTCAACAGCAACTTATACTGTAACTGGAACGGATGCGAACGGTTGCATGAACACAGCGACTACAACTGTAATTGTAAATCCATTGCCAACTGTTACTGCGAATGCAACTGCATCAACTGTTTGTTCCGGCAGTCCGGTAACACTTACAGGTGGTGGTGCGACTTCATACTCATGGACCAACAGTGTCACGAATGGAGTTCCTTTCAATCCGATTGCAACGGCAACATATACCGTTACCGGAACGGATGCCAACGGTTGCACAAATACGGCAACTGTTTCCGTCGCGGTAAGTCCCGGACCAAACGTTACAGCAACCAGCACTCCAAACGTTTCCTGTGCAGGCGATAGCGTAACACTCACAGGCAGTGGTGCGGTTTCATACACATGGACTGGCGGTGTAATGAATGGTGTTCCATTTGTTCCGACTTCAACAATGACTTACACTGTTACAGGAACAGATGCAAGTGGCTGTACAAATACGGCAACAGTTACCGTAGGTGTAAATCAATTGCCGACTGTTACCGCAAATGCATCTTCACTCATTGCCTGTCTCAATGACGGACTCATCACACTCTCCGGCACTCCTGCGGGTGGCGCCTGGTCCGGTCCCGCAATTGTCGGCAACACTTTCAATCCGACTGTGGCAACAACCGGAGTGCATGCACTTTTCTATACCTATACTGATCCGAACGGTTGCACCAATTCAGCTTTTGTGAACATTACAGTCAATGCCTGTACCGGTGTTGAAGGTTCTTCGCTTGCAAACGGTGTGAATGTTTATCCGAATCCGAACAGCGGTGAATTCACTGTTTCGATCAATGCCAATGTGGGTGATGTGAAAATGGAAATTCTCGATATGCAAGGACGAGTGGTTTATGCTTCGGCAGAAAACAATGTCCAGATTGGATTCACAAAACAGATATCCATGAATGAAATGCCGAATGGAATTTACATGCTTCGCCTCACAAGCAATGATGGACGACGCATCATCAAGATTTCAGTGATGAAATAATTTCATTGATTGCACAACAAAAAAGGTATTCGCTTAAAAACGGATACCTTTTTTGTTTGTCGGATTTTCAACATGAACAAATCAATGTGCTGATTTGCCGATGACACTACATTCCCCTGCTACTGCCGCTTCTTTCCTGCCGCTCTTTTTATAACTTACCGTTCACGGAATTCACGCTGGCGCGGAATGATCTTCAATGGGTTCGCGGAAATCTCTTCCCAATTATTCCTTTTCCGGAAAATATCAATTGCCATATAAGTCGCTTCACGCAAGGAAGATTCATTCGCAATATTTTTTCCCGCAATGTCATACGCCGTTCCATGATCGGGTGACGTGCGCACGAATTTCAATCCTGCAGTGAAATTCACTCCGCTTGAAAATGAAAGTGCCTTGAATGGAGCCAATCCTTGATCGTGGTACATGGCCAAAATGCCATCGTAATTTTTCCATGCTTCGGAACCGAAAAATCCGTCGGCGGGAAATGGTCCGAATGCAAGAATGTTTTCCGATTTCAATTGTTCGACAGCAGGCATGATGATTTCCAATTCCTCTTTCCCGATTGCACCTTGGTCGCCTGCGTGCGGATTCAATCCCAAGATTGCAATTTTCGGTTTGCGGATTCCAAAATCCTGAAGCAGCGATTTCGCCATGAGTTTCGCTTTCGCAACAATTTTTTCTTTCGTCACATGTTGCGCAACATCGCGGATGGGAAGATGTTCGGTGAGCAAACCGACACGCAGATTGTCATTGACCAACAACATGAGCGATTGGTCGGCTCCGAATTTATTTTGCAGGTAGGAAGTGTGTCCGGTGAATGCAGGAACATCGATGCTGATGCTGTGCTTGTCAATCGGAGCCGTGACGAGCACATCGATTTTTTCATTGATCAAGGCTTCGCAGGCCACATCGATGCAACGCAAGGAAAGTTTTCCCGAGAGCGGAGACGGTTTCCCGAATTCTACATTCACATCATCATCAAAACAATTGAAAAGATTTGCACGACTCGGATGAAACGAATCAAGATCACGAAGCAAATTGAAATTGAATGATTCGGCAGCGGAAACCCTTCGCTGATTGTTCATCACTTTTGTCGAAGAGAAAATGATCGGTGTGCACAATTCGTTCATCAGAGGATCCATGAAAGTCTTGAGAATGACTTCCGGCCCGATTCCGTTCATGTCGCCTTGCGTAATGCCGACCCTTATTTTGTGTTGTTCGCCCATCTTGAAAATGATTAATGATGAATGATAAGTGATGAATGTTTAATGTGAATGCACAAAGGACTTCTTTTTTATTCATCATTCAACATTAATCATTCATCATTATTCCTCCGTCCATCCGATCACAGCGGAAAGGTCGCTGTCGCCAATGGATTTCCATTGTGTGGTGGCGGAGGAATAAACCTGCACACCTTGCAAATAATGTTCCTGCCCAAGTACGATTTCGTAGGGAAATGCGATGTAACCGTTTGCAGTTACCGCCAAATCCGGATCGCAAAAATAATTGCCGATGACCTGATTGTTGTTTTGAATGGCCCTTCCGGTTTTTGCAACTTCATTTTCAGCAATGGAAAATCCATGTCCCGCAGAGATGAAAAGCATTTCGGAAAGTTTTTTACTGTTCACGTCAATACCGAAATTCCCCCGTGCACACGCATACACGACTTGACCATCGGCATTCTTGTAAAATCTCGAAAGCTGGTGATTTTCCGGAAGCTGATCGATATCGCCGATTTTCACTTCCGTTTTATTGCTCACCGAAACCTCCATGATGGAAACAAATCCATGATCGGAAGAATAATTCGGATAAATGAAATCATCATTGTCAACCCAATAAATCGGAAGCTGTTGTCTGCCTCCTTCAATCAACGAAACATCTTCACCATAACCCGCATCACGGACTATTTCCACTTTTTCCGCAGAAGGAGGATAATAATAAATCTTGTAGATCTTGTTGGTGCAATCCGGTTCCACATCTTTTCCCGGAAGCGCATGAAACGAAAGTGATTTCACCTGATTGTATTTTCCGGAAATCAAATCGAGCACGGAATAGAATTGCCCTCGGATAATGTCATTCGTATAAAAAACAATGCTGTCGCCACTCGCCCTTACAAATTGGTCGTGACTGTCGACGAGAATTTTTTTCTGTTGCAGGTCGATCACATTTCCATACGACGTGATGATCCAACGGTTCCTGTAAATCTGATTCGCACCGAGATCGAAACGGATGCGCGGAAGATTATCCGAAGCCTGTTGCGTAACCACATCCATCACATTTTCGGTGGCGCCGGGAAGTCCTCCGTTGAAAGGGACTTTACGGATATGCACAATGTGATTTTGCGCAGCCTGCTCATCGTAAACCGCATAAATCAGGCAATATTTTTTTTGTGAATCGGTAAGGAATCCTGTCGCCAGCATGAAAAACGAAAACAGCAACACTCCACCCGTGAGTGTCACTCCCTTCGAGAAAAATGGTGCCGCAATTTTTTTCATTGTCCGTATTGGGAAAGGAAATCAAACATGAAACGAACCCCGACTCCCGTTCCCCCTTTCGGACGGTAACCGTCTTTTGCCCCGAGAAAAGCGGGACCGGCGATATCGAAATGCATGTACGGTGAATTCACAAAGTGTGCCAGAAACTTTCCGGCCGTAATCGCACCCGCATAAGGTCCACCGATATTTTTTATTTCACCGACATCCGATTTTATCAACTCGTCGTATTCTTCCCAGAAAGGCATTTCGGCAAGACGCTCATGCACTTTATTTCCACTCGCTTTCAATTTCGATTTTGTTTTTTCATCTGCCGTTCCCATCGCCACAATTCCGAACGGACCGATTGCAGCAACTGCCGCTCCGGTGAGTGTGGAAAATTCCATCACGAGTTCGGGATTGAATTGTTCGCTGTAACTCAACGCATCGGCAAGAATCAATCTTCCTTCGGCATCGGTATTCAAAACCTCAACGGTCAATCCGTTGAACATCGTAATCACATCACCCGCCACATACGCGCTGCCGTTGATGCGGTTGTCCGTTGCAGGCGCAAGTCCGATCACGTGCACGGGAAGTTTCGCCTTTGCAATTGCCCAGAGAATGGCGCCAACAGCAGCGGAACCCGCCATGTCGCATTTCATCGTTTCCATTCCGTTGCCCACCTTGATATTGTATCCGCCGGTATCATACACCACACCTTTTCCAACGAGGACAATCGGTTTCTTGTTTTTCGGACGGTTGTGTTTGTATTCCATGATGGTGAAAGTCGGAGGAATGTCGCTGCCTTTATTCACCGCGAGCAATCCACCCATTTTCAACGATTCGATTTTCGATTTATTCAGAACCTCGACACGGAATCCGGCATCTTTTCCGAGTGCAATGAATTCCTTTGAAAGTTTCACTGCGTCGAGTGTATTCGGCGGTTCATTCACAAGATCACGTGCAATGCAGGTTGCCTGAATCACAATGTCCAATTGATCGATGTGCTGTTGCCTTATTGTTTTCGAAAAGAGATCGAGCTGCTTGAGAGCGTTGGTTTCCTTCTCCCTGTTTTTCACCTTGTAATTGAGAAATTGGTAATTCGCCAATGCAATTCCTTCAGCGAGTGCAAGCAGGTGCTCGTCTTTTTTATCGGCATCACACAATGTGACAGTGGAAATTTTCTGTTCATTGAGAAAAGTGGTAACCGTTGCTCCAGCCTTGCGGATGGATTCGAGTATTCTCGCCGGTGTTTCCTTTTCGCTTTTTATCAATACGAAAATTGTCTGGCAACCGTCACAAACCTGAATCTGTTTGCGGTCTTCGGCAATGGCTTTCCTGATGGATTCCATTGTTTGCGGTTCGAGACCGAAATTCTTGAAGTCAGCATTTTTTTTGCCGAGAATGATGAGGGCGTTTTCTTTTGAAATACCGGTAATTCGTTTGAGGACGGTCATGTTTCGTAATTTTGAAGGAAGATAAAAGTAGGAAAATAATTGGGGAAAATGGGGACGCGGAAATGGGGCAAGGAACGATAAAAAAATTCATTTGAGGCCGAAATCCACCGTTCTAAAAAATATTTTTCGGAAAAAATCTTGCGGACTGCAACATTCCGAAGTTTCGGGAGGAACACACCCTAATTACCTCAATTACCTTAGTCACCCTAAATCACCATTCACTACCTTTGCAACATGAACAGCGATCAACTTTTAAAACGCGCGCTCAACCTTGAATTTTTAAGTGCGGAGGAAGGCGCCTTTCTTTTCGAACATGTTCCGACTGCCGAGCTGATGTTTGTGGCGAATGAATTGAGGAAAAAGAAAAAAAACAATTCGAAAAAAGTCACGTGGATCATTGACAGGAATCTGAACACCACCAATGTTTGCATTGCCAATTGCAAGTTCTGCAATTTCTACCGCATTCCCGGTCACGAGGAAAGTTACATTACGAACATTGAAACGTACAAGAAAAAAATAGAGGAGACATTCCGTTTCGGCGGTGAACAATTGTTGTTGCAGGGTGGTCATCATCCCGATCTCGGATTGAAATATTATTGCGATCTGTTCCGTGAATTGAAAAGCCTTTATCCGAATCTGAAATTGCATTCGCTCGGACCTCCGGAAATTGCACACATTACCAAACTTGAAAAAAGCACACACACTGAAGTCTTGAAAGCGCTGATCGACGCAGGACTTGATTCTTTGCCCGGCGCGGGAGCTGAAATCCTGAATGACCGTGTGCGGAGATTGATTTCAAAGGGAAAATGTTCGGGAAGGGAATGGCTCGACGTGATGCGCGCGGCACACAAATTGAATCTCACCACTTCCGCAACAATGATGTTCGGACACATTGAAACCATTTACGAACGTTTCGAACATCTCGTCTGGTTGCGTCAGGTGCAAAGCGAAAAACCAACTTCCGCAAAAGGATTTCTCGCTTTCATTCCATGGCCGTTTCAGGATGACGGTACCTTGTTGAGAAGGGTGAAAGGCGTAACGAACAATGTGACCGGCGATGAATACATCCGCATGATTGCGATGAGCAGGATCATGTTGC
>CAYMZV010000144.1:0-10133 GCA_964394965.1 uncultured Chryseobacterium sp. | reverse complement strand
CTGGTTGGAGAAAGGGAGTTTTCCAATTTGTTCCCAGCCGGCCGGCAAAGCCGCTGCGGCATTCCTGACAGCCGGGACGTTGGTGCTCATCGCTTACTGGCTGGTTCTCCGTCCCCGTTTTCAACTGATGGAGGACGATTATCTGGCGCTGATGATGATTGCCTTCCTCCTCTGCTTCCTGGGTTTATGCTGCCTGTTTTTGGGCAAGGACTTCCTGCACGCAACCGCTTTTCCATTGTCACCCAAGTGTGCATTCGCCGAAGCGCTGTGCGATTCATGACAGAATTCACATTGATTCAAAAATGAAACATAAGATGCAATCAGTTCACGTTCGCCGGAAGTCAATGAAGAAGGTCCGAGCAAAATAGTATCGGCCAATTTGGACAATGCTTTTCCGGTGGGTCCTTTATAAAAAAGCAGTTCAACAATTCCGGGTTGTGGAATGCCGGTGGTGATGTATGTCATGGATTTTATTGAAAGAGTTTATTTTTAAAATTTTGCAGAATGAATGATTAAACACCAATCCCAAACCTAAAATCTACCCCGGCTTCTTGACCATTACAAATGGTTAAGGTTTGGAAGCTTGGGTGGTGAGGAGGTTGAGGTAATGTCCTTGAAAATAAAATGTATGTTGAATTGCCCATAGCCAGAATAAATTTAAGCAAAAGGAATATAGAAGTAGACAAGAAAAAAGAGAGCTTACGGGCTCTCTTCTTTTTACGTAGCGGACTTACGGGTCCGTTGTCGGTAAAATGGGGTCTGGGATTATCCTAAGTAGGTCTTGAGCAATTTGCTGCGTGATGTATGTTTCAAACGGCGTATCGCTTTTTCCTTGATCTGGCGGACGCGCTCGCGGGTGAGGTCGAAACGTTCCCCGATTTCTTCGAGTGTCAATGCATGTTCGCCATTCAATCCAAAATACAAGCGGACAACATCGGCTTCACGCTGTGTCAAGGTGGAAAGTGCGCGTTCGATTTCCTTGCGCAACGATTCACTGATGAGCGTATTTTCCGGACTCGGTGTATCTTCACTTTGCATCACGTCGTACATGTTGCTGGTGTTCTCATCGCTTGTGGCGAGAGGGGCATCCATGGAAACGTGGCGACCGGTATTGCGCATGGCTTCCTTGATGTCTTCCGGAGAAAGGTCAAGTGCAACTGCAATTTCATCGGCACTCGGTTCGCGTTCGAATTCCTGTTCGAGACGCGCGAATGTTTTATTTATTTTATTGATCGAACCGATTTTGTTCAATGGCAAACGGACAATGCGTGACTGTTCGGCCAATGCCTGAAGAATGGATTGGCGAATCCACCAAACAGCGTAAGAAATGAATTTGAATCCACGGGTTTCATCAAAACGTTGCGCCGCCTTGATCAAGCCGAGATTTCCTTCATTGATCAAATCGGGCAAACTCAAACCCTGATTTTGGTATTGTTTGGAAACAGAAACAACGAAACGGAGATTGGCATTCACCATTTTTGTAAGTGCATGTCCATCGCCCTGTTTGATCTTGCGTGCAAGATCGACTTCCTCTTCTGCATTGATCAAATCAACACGTCCGATTTCCTGTAAGTACTTGTCAAGTGAAGCAGTTTCTCTATTGGTAACCTGCTTCGAGATTTTAAGTTGACGCATCATAGGGGTATGCTCGTAATTATTATTGTCATTTATAAGTGTAAGGGATGTCGTATTCTTAACGAAATGTCGGGAAAAAGGTTACAGACTGTTAGGAAACTGTTCAAAATTGCAATTTCTTAACATGCCGAGATCGTTGTAGCTACAGGAAACGGATGGGATTTTCGATTGACAATTGCCGATTGCCGATTTGGACTTACGGGTATTGGATTTTTCAGCAGAAAAAAATCAGTGTTCGCCTTGCACACAAAAAATGGAATGCCCTTGGAGTTGCCCATTCGCATAAACCCGGAGCGCATATATTCCTGGTGACAATCCATTGAGCGGAATGCTGAAAGTGTTGTTGGCTGTTTGTTCAGGCATTTTGGAAATCACCATACTGCCGGAAATATCGAAAATTTCTACGAAGAGTTTTTTTCCTGTCGATTGGAAAGAAATAAGGTTTGTAGTGGGATTCGGGAAAACAGAAAAATCAGGGTTGACGTTTTCATATTCTGTAATGCCAACCGGATCGAACGGACAACCCGGTAATGCATCATATCCGAAAGCGATGAGACTGTCGGAAACAATTATGTTTTGCTGGAAAATATTTTGCGTCATGGTCAACGGAATCGGATTCAATGTTGACGAAGTTGGACTGTTCGTTGTGAGTGTTCGCGGAAACATGCATCCCGATTGTGTCAATGTATGGAAACGGATGATTGTTGGCATGTAATTGGAAGTGGAATCCTGATAGAATAAACCGCAAAGTGTAAAATCGGAATTGGCAGGACGCAATTGCCCATAATTATATTTTGGTTGTGCATAACCGGAATTGACTGGAAAACCTGCGGTGTCCGCTTCGAACATAACGGAATCGGAATACACCAGCAGATTTCCATTGGTCATCGGATAAATTCCATAAACCGCACTTCCATTTATGATCGGTGTGGTATTGTATTCCCTGCACCAAAGAAGATTTCCAAGCGAATCGAGATGTGCGAGAAATGGAAGACCGTTGCTGCCTCCTGCATAAATGGATTTATCGGCCGCTTCGTGCAATGAAAAAATCCGTCCCAAACCATTATTCCCTTTCGACCAAATTACATTTCCCTGACGTGTGGTTTTTGTCAATGTAAAAGCTCCGCCCGAATAGGCTCCCGTAAGCAAAAGATTGGAATCGGAAAGCATGATGCAATCATTCCCATAACTGTTTGAGTTGAGCGCAAGTTGATAAAATCCGCTCGAGAGCAGATTGAGTTGCCGGTCAAATCGGTAAAAGCCAATCCATTCATATTCGCTTGTGGCAAGAACCAAACTGCTGTCGATGCCGATATGAAGTTGTGGAATATTCGCACCATTTGCAGCATGATTGGTTTCACGCAAAACATTTTGATGGAGAATAATTCCATTGGTGTCAAGTACAAAAAGGACATACCAAACTTTTCCCTGGCTTGGATCGGCGGCTTCACCGAACAGGTAATAATTGTGGGAAGGCAATTCACCGATGTCATAAAACGTGGTGTTGTCGAATGGCGTTGGTCCTTGTGGAAAATGGATTTGTCTCGTCCACACCGGTTGCAATGCAGCATCGGTTTTGACAACATAGGTGAACCGTTGATTGGTATAACGGTCAGCCAACAGGAGATAGCCGTTCTGGTTGTTCAACGCGCGCGCCACTTCAAAAGAAGTATTGGGCAATGTATTGGTAAGGTATTTTGAAAATGTGGATTGGGCGTGCAACGTCGGATGAATCAGAAAAACGCCCAACAGCAAAACAATCTGGAAAAAGATTTTTTTCATTGATACAAGGTAAAGCCGATTATTGAAAATAAAAATCAATTTCCAAGCAATCTCTATCTGGAAATGATGATTCTCTGTATCAATGATTCCTTGTCTGTTTTCACATTCACAAAATAAATCCCGTTCGGCTGATCGGATAAATCGATTTGGAATTCACCGTTGATCATTTGTTTATTGTCCATCACTTTTTCCCCGAGAGAATTATAAATTTCCATATCGGCATTTGTCCGTTGTTCCTCCTCCCACTTCAAAATGAATTTTCCGGAAGAGGGATTGGGATAAACATAAAAATCAGTTTGCAGATTATTTTCACCAATGCCCGCAGGATATTCTTCGAATCGGAAAAGTGTTCCATCATCGCTTGCTCCCCCATTCAAAGTCAATCCATAAAAAAATGTTCCGTCATAAATCAGATCGCGATCGGGATTGCTGCCGTTTGTTGCACCGTCGAAATCCAGCATTTTCGCATAACCTGTTCCGTCGGATTTTATTTTAAAAAGTGTTCCATCGTTGTTTGCACCGCCACCGGAAGTCATTGCGTACAAAAATGTTCCATCGGAAATGAAACTTCCATTGGGAAAACTTCCATTTGTTGTTCCCGTAAAATCGAGCAATTCGGTAAACCCTGTTCCGTTGGGCAATAATTTAAATGCAGTTCCCATTCCATTCGCGCCACCGTACGTTGTCATTCCATAAAGAAAAGTTCCATCTGAAAAAAGTGAACCCGCAGGATGGCTTCCATTGGTTGCGCCGGCGAAATTCAATAGTCTGGAATAACCTGTTCCGTCGGATTTTATTTTAAACACAACACCGTCGTTGTAGGTTCCGCCTTGCGATGTCATTCCATAAAGAAAAGTTCCGTCGGAAATAAGCGAGCCATAAGGTTTCGAACCGTTTGGAGTGCCGTCAAAAGTGAAGAGTGTGGTGTCGCCGCTTCCATCCGGTTTTATGCGGAAGACGGTTCCCAGATTATTTGCACCGCCTTGAAAAGTCACACCGTATAAAAATGTCCCGTCATAAATCAGCGAGCCGGAAGGATATTGGCCATTTGTCATTCCAGAAAAATTCAAGAGGACACTGTCCCTTGTTCCATCGGGTTTGATTCTGAAAATTGTTCCGTCTCCACTTATGCCACCGTAAAAAGTCAATCCGTAGAGAAAAGTTCCATCTGAAATCAGATTTCCATTGGGAAAACTCCCATTTGTTCCACCTGCGAAATCGAGCAGTTTGGAATATCCTGTTCCATCGGGCATGACTTTGAAAATTGTGCCGAGACTGTGAGTTCCGCCGCCGCCGGTCATTCCGTAGAAATAAGTTCCGTCGGAAAAAAGGGAACCTGCGGGCCAGCCTCCGTTTGTTGTGCCGTTGAAATCGATCAAATCAGTGTATTGCGCTTTTGCAGAAAAACAAAATGCGAAAACGAAAAATGCTAACGGGATGAATTTTTTCACGAGGAAATAATTGGTCTCTTTAGTTTAAAGGTATTTATTTCCGAATAATTATTTTCCGTGTGAAAAATTCTTTTTCCCGTTCAATGTGTTTCTCCCTTGCAACAGGAGATCACATCTTTCAAATCCAATGTCAAGCCACACAAATAGACTCTATCCATAAAACGAAAGAGTCCCGGTTTCCCGAGACTCTTTTCTATTCGCCAATGACTATTCGCCAATAACTATTTCTGCTGATTGTTCGGAGCGGGTCTTGCAGGACGTTCCTGAAATCCTTCCGGTTTCGGCATCAAGACTTTGCGTGACAAACGGAATTTTCCCGTTTTTTCATCCACTTCAATCAACTTCACTTTCACTGCATCACCTTCTTTCAAAACACCATCCAGATTTTCGAGACGGCGCCATTCCACTTCTGAAATGTGCAGCAGTCCGTCTTTTCCTGGAAGGAATTCCACGAAAGCGCCGAATGGCATAATGGTTTTCACTTTTCCATCATACACTTCGCCAACTTCCGGAACAGTTGTGATTCCCTTGATGCGGGCAACTGCACGGTCGATCGAATCCTTGTCAGCCGAAACGATATCGATGACACCGAATTCGCCTTTTTCCTCAATGACAATTTTCGAACCGGTATCGCGCTGGATTTCCTGAATGATTTTTCCGCCAGGTCCGATAACGGCTCCGATGAATTCGCGGGGAATGGTCAATTGAACCAGTCGTGGTGCGTGCGGTTTGAATTCGGCTCTTGGTTCACTCATTGTTTTCATCATCTCGCCGAGGATGTGTGCACGTCCCTGTTTCGCCTGATCAAGCGCTTGCGCCATCACTTCGTAAGGAAGTCCGTCCACTTTCAAATCCATTTGCACAGCGGTGATTCCATCTTTCGTTCCGCAAACCTTGAAATCCATATCACCCAGATGATCTTCATCACCGAGAATATCGGACAACACGGCAAATTTTCCTTTTGAATCCGTAATCAATCCCATTGCAATTCCAGAAACGGGTTTCTTGATTTTGATTCCGCAATCGAGCAATGCAAGTGTTCCTGCACAAACGGTTGCCATCGACGACGAACCATTTGATTCGAGAATATCGGAAACGATTCGGATCGTGTAAGCATTGTCATCGGGCAACATGTTTTTCAATGCGCGCAATGCCAGATTTCCATGTCCCACTTCGCGACGACCTGTGCCACGCATCGGTTTCGCTTCACCTGTCGAGAAAGGCGGGAAATTATAATGCAAGAGGAAATTGACATCGCCCTGAAAAACGGCAGTGTCAATCAATTGCTGATCCAATTTTGTTCCGAGTGTAACTGTCGTCAACGATTGTGTTTCGCCTCGTGTGAATACGGCTGAACCGTGTGCCATCGGCAAATAATTCACTTCACTCCAGATCGGACGGATATCGGCAAGTCCGCGGCCATCGAGACGGATTCTTTCATCGAGAATCATTCTGCGAACCGCTTCTTTTTCTACGTCGTGATAATATTTTTTTGCGTGTGCGAGTTTTTCGTCGGTGCGTTCCTCTTCAAGCAGGGAATTCCAGAATTCCTCGAACACCGCCTTGAATCCGGCCTTGCGTTCATGTTTATTCGGATTCGCTTTTCTTGCCACTGCATACGCTTTGTCGTAACAAAACTCTTTCACTTTTATGCGCAGGTCTTCGTTGTTTGTTTCGTGCGAATAAGTGCGTTTTGTTTTTGATTTTTCAACTTCGGCAGAAAGTTCATTGATCACCTTGATCATTTTGCGAATGACTTCATGTGCAAACTTGATTGCGCCCAACATATCGGCTTCTGAAACCTCTTTCATTTCGCCTTCCACCATAAGGATGTCTTTCTCGGTAGCGGCGATGATCATATCGATATCCGACTCTTTCATTTGTTCAATGGTCGGATTGGAAATGAATTGTCCATTGATGCGTCCTACACGCACTTCTGAAATCGGTCCGTTGAATGGAATGTCGGAAACGGCAATTGCAGCCGAAGCGGCAAATCCTGCGAGACAATCCGGCATGATTGTTTTATCGGAAGAGATGAGGTAAATCAATACCTGTGTATCTGCGTGATAATCGTCGGGGAACAAGGGGCGGAGTGCGCGGTCAACGAGGCGGCTGGTGAGAACTTCCAAGTCGGAAAGTTTGGCTTCCCTTCTGAAAAAACTTCCAGGGATACGGCCTGTCGATGCGAACATTTCGCGATAGTCAACAGTGAGCGGCATGAAGTCTACACCCGCTTTTGCTTCCGGATTGGAAACGACAGTTGCGAGCAACATTGTATTTCCGAATGTTACCACTACGGATCCGTCAGCCTGTTTCGCAAGTTTGCCGGTTTCTACTGTGAGCATGCGGCCATCGCCGATGTCAAATGATTTTTGGATTCCTAATTTCATGATTGTTTTTTTTCTTCTGTTTTGCAGCTTGTCAGCGGGTTGCTAAAAATGAAAAAGCATCCCTGCTGACTTTAAGGGATGCCTCTTTTGTGGAACTTTCAGAAAACAAAAAAACAGATTCCAAATTCATTTCTTTGGAACCTGTTTTTTGTAATCTGGAATTTTTGAGTGGCATTATTTTCGGATATCGAGCTTTTTCAAAATCGCCCGATAACGTTCGATGTCGTTTTTCTTGAGGTAATCGAGCAATGCTTTTCGTTTTCCTACGAGCAATACAAGTGAACGCTCTGTGTTTTTATCTTTCGGCTTATTTTTCAAATGACCGGTAAGATGATTGATGCGATGTGTAAAGAGGGCGATCTGTCCTTCAGAAGAACCGGTGTCTTTATCCGATTTTCCGTAAGTCTTGAAGATGTCCTTCTTAATTTCCGACGTCAGGTACATAAGGTTTTGCTGTTAGTGGATTAAGAATTTGTTTAATTGTTTATTGTTTTTTCCTTATTCAGGGACGCAAAGATAGGATTTTCCCAATAATGACCGCACTTTTAATTAATTCTTGAACATTTCAAGCAGACGGGAAATAGTCGTTTTCAGGTCTTTACGGTTAACGATGGCATCGAGAAAGCCGTGTTCCAATACAAACTCGGAAGTTTGAAATCCTTTCGGCAAATCTTTCCCGATGGTTTCCTTAACTACACGCGGACCCGCAAATCCAATAAGCGCAGCTGGTTCGGCAATATTCAAGTCACCGAGCATTGCATAGGAAGCGGTTACACCACCGGTGGTTGGATCTGTCAAAAGGGAAATGAAAGGAAGTTTTGCATCGGCCAAAAGTGAAAGTTTGGCTGACGTTTTTGCCATTTGCATCAATGAATGGGCGGCTTCCATCATACGCGCACCACCCGATTTCGAAATGATCATCAAAGGCATTTTATGCTTGATGCAAAAATCGATTCCACGCGAAATTTTTTCCCCCACCACCGATCCCATCGATCCTCCGATGAAAGAAAAATCCATGCAACAAATCACGAGATCATTGCCATTCACCTTTCCATAACCTGTTCTCAATGCATCTTTCAGCCCGGTTTTTTTCATCGAATCAATCAAACGGTCGGGATATTTTTTTGTGTCCTGAAAATGAAGCGGGTCGCCGGAAATCAAATCGGCATCCAACTCCGTAAACTGATTTTCATCGAACAGGATTGAAAAATATTCGGCCGAACCGATTCTGTCGTGATGGTTGCAATTCGAACAGACATAAAGGTTGGTGATCTGTTCATTGGTTGGAAAAACTTTTTTGCAGGAAGGGCATTTATGCCACAATCCCTCAGGAGTTTCTTTTTTCTCCTTGGTTGATGTGGTAATTCCGCCTTTTATTCTTTTAAACCAACTCATTCTGAAAAAGTTTTCAGTTGCCAATCATCGGAAGCCAACAAACCGGCAACCGGAAAACGACAACCAATTTATGCGATAGTAATTTCTTTCGATAAATAAACATCCTGAATCGCATTCAACAATTGGATGCCTTCTTTCATTGGTTTCTGAAAAGATTTTCTTCCGGAAATCAATCCATGACCTCCAGCACGTTTATTTATTACTGCAGTGGTAACCGCTTCGGCTAGATCGGTTGCGCCTTTGGACTCACCGCCGGAATTGATCAATCCGTTTCTTCCCATGTAACAATTCACAACTTGGTAACGGCAAAGATCAATAGGATGATCGGTTGTCAATTCGGAATATACTTTTGGATTTGTTTTGCCAAAATTAATTGCGGTATAGCCGCCATTGTTGGTTGGAAGTTTTTGCTTGATGATGTCGGCTTGTATTGTTACACCCAAATGATTTGCCTGAGATGTAAGATCTGCCGAAGCATGATAGTCCACACCGTCTTTTTTGAATCCGGGATTTCTGAGGTAACACCAAAGGATGGTTGCCATTCCCAATTGATGCGCACGTTCAAAAGCCTTGGCAACTTCCACAATCTGACGGGCCGATTCCTCGGAACCAAAATAAATTGTTGCACCGACAGCTGCCGCTCCCAAATTCCAGGCATCTTCAACCGAACCGAACATGATCTGGTCAAACTTGTTCGGGTAAGTCAGGAATTCGTTGTGATTGATTTTTACTATGAAAGGGATTTTATGTGCGTATTTGCGTGAAACGGAGCCAAGCACACCAAAAGTTGTGGCGACTGCGTTGCACCCACCCTCAATGGCGAGTTTCACAATATTTTCACCATCAAAATAAATGGGGTTGGGTGCAAAAGAGGCTCCAGCCGAATGTTCAATCCCCTGATCGACAGGCAAAATCGAAACATAACCGGTATTTGCCAATCGGCCATGCCCATAAATAAGCTGGAGATTGCGCAATACCTGTGGATTACGGTTGCTGGGGGCAAACATGCGGTCCACAAAATCGGGACCCGGCAAGTGCAACTGATCTTTTGTGATCGTTTTACAGGTGTGGTTCAGTAGACTATCTGACTGATTACCAAGAAGTTCATTAATTTTCGAAAGGGCCATTTATTTTGGAATAGGACGATTCAGGGCTGCAAAACTAAGAAAATTAGTGTTTAGTTCGGAGTAATGGGGCGGGAGATGAAGACTAAAAAATCGGGATTGATAAACCACTGAAATGCAATCCTCCGAACTCCAACAAAATCCCAAACTAGAAAGGATACCCGATTCCAAAGTTCAGATTGCTTCCCAAAGGCCGTTCTCCCGGATACCACCAACGCTGCCCATAAGGCTCACCCGGATCGCGGAGCTTGAATGCCAAGTCGAGTCGAATGATGAAAAATCCCAAATCATAACGCAGACCCACTCCCGGTCCGAAAGCAAGATCATTGATGAAACGGTTCAATTGGAAATCCGCA
>CAYMZV010000143.1:0-10169 GCA_964394965.1 uncultured Chryseobacterium sp. | reverse complement strand
TCCGCACCATTCAGCCCAGAAATCTACAAGTACAGGTTTGTCCGATTTGAGTACAACTTCATCAAAGTTGGCATCGGTAATTTGGAGTGCCATAGGATTTATTTTTTATGTGAGTGAATAAGGAATTATCGCAGATCAAAAGTACACACAAAATGGGCAGTGTGAAATAACTTTTATTTATACACCGATAGAGAAAAAAATACAGGTTCCGGAAAACAGATTCCAGATTCCAAAAAAACAAATTCCAAAACACCAGATAAATTTTTGGAATCCGGAATCTGTTTTTTGGAATCTTTACAACCCGTATTTGTCAATCAGGTAAAGCATCGCAGCCATGCTTGCGGCTCCGGCTTGCAATTCACGCCGATTCACATTTTTAAAAACATCATCTTCCGTGTGATGGTAATCGAAATAACGCGAACCATCCGGATCCAAACCGAGAAGGGGAGTGCCGGCACTTTTCAGCGGACCGATATCCGATCCTCCGCCTGCGCGTGTGAAATCATAAACGCCATAAGGCAGAAACAGCGGTTGCCACGATTGCACTTTTTTCCGTTGATCCGCACTCATTTCCAAACCGAAACCGCGAGGTGAAAATCCGCCAGCATCCGATTCGATTGCCGCGAGGTGTTTTTCTTTTTTCAATGCGGCAGAATCTGCATAAGCTTCTCCTCCGCGCCCACCATTTTCCTCATTCATGAAACAGACGCAACGGATGGTATGTTTCGGACGGATGCCCAACACTTTCAAAAGACGCACCGCTTCGCACGCGCCCGTTACACCCGTACCATCGTCATTCGCCCCATCGCCCAATTCCCATGCGTCGAGATGTCCACCGACCACAATCACTTCTTCAGGATGCTCGCTGCCGAGGATTTCTCCAATCACGTTGTACGATTTTTCATCGGGCAACCATTGGCAATTCATTTTCAGATAAAATTTCACTCCGCTTTTTTCCTTTTCGAGAAGTGTGTGCAAAAATTCAGCATCCTTCGTTGCAATTGCCGCGCAAGGGATTTTCGGTGCGAGCGAATCATTGCGTGTTGTTCCGGTGTGTGGAAATGTATCAATCGCACTTGTCACCGAACGGACAAGGCAACCGACGGCACCATATTTTTCTGCCGAAGCCGGACCTTGCCAACGGTATTGCACCGCTTCGCCATACGCTTCGAACGTGGAAATTTTTGTGTCATCGAAGGGATGATTGAAAAAAACGATTTTCCCTTCCACACCTTTTTTTCCCAACTTATCCAATTCATCAAACGTTTTCACTTCAATCACTTCTGCAGTCAATCCATTGTCCGCTGTTGCGAGCGATCCACCGAGTGCAGCGACATTCACTTCATATTTTGTTTTTCCATTTGCATCAATGATGTGTCCGGTTTCATGCGCGCCACGCACCCAATGCGGAACCATGCAGGGCTGCAACCAAACCTTGTCGAATTTGTAATCCGTCATCACCTTTTGCATATACTCGACGGCAACTTGTGCGCCGGGTGAACCGGCCAAACGCTTCGGCGCTTTTTCACACAAACCTTTCAAGGTGTTGTAAGCTTCCCACGAAGAATAGCCTTCGGAATAAATTTTGGAAAAAACCGTCGAGTCGTTATCGGTCGGCAGGACTTTATAATCGTCACCGTTCCTGAAGGAGAAAAATATTCCTGTACAAATGGAAGCGGTGAAAATGATCGGGAAGAATTTTTTCATGAGATGCGGATTGGTCTGCAAAGATAAGCAGACTTGAGACTTGAGATGTGGGACTTGCGATTAGAATGCGGATAGAATGTTGAAAAGCATTTTCGCTTGACACATGTCACATTTCACCTGTCACTTTTTCTACTGCGCATTGAAATCATACCAATCGCGTTTGCGTGTCAATTTCAAATCCTGCAGTACGGAAGATTTTACGCTGATCGTCACGTTGTAACTTTGGCGGATTCCGAATGGAATCCAGTTGAATTGCATTTCCCAACAATGCAAATCACGATACACGTTCAATGACGTATAACCGAATTCCAATTTTCTCAAATCATAACTCGAATCGAAACCCACTTTCCATTTCGGTGTCACATTTACATCGCCGGAAAAACGAACGCTTTGTGTAAATGTTTCTGTCAACAGCGGTCTTGACCAATTCAAGACATAATTGATATTGAGCGACCAGGGGATATTGAAGTCGACATAACCGTTCGGATTGGAATTGATCATGTTCATTTCAGCTTCCGTTCCGTGTGTGGATGTGTGTGTGGAAGAAGTCAAACCTCCTTTTCGCAAACTCGTTCCCAAAGAAATGTTCGCACCCGTCAATCGCGCAAGCCGTTTCCCGTCTCTCCATTCGAATCGTTCAATGCGTATGCTGTCTTGACTGACGCGATAGGGATCGGCAATGAAATTTGCATTGACATCTATCTTCTTGAAAAGTTTTGTGCGGAACCCGGAAGAAATCGTTGACCACTTGAAATGTGTTGCCATCATGTTGTAATTGATTGCAAAATTGAATGCGTCGATCAATGAAACGCGTTTCACCGTTGAAGTCGTGTCTCCCGCTTTGGGACGTAATTTCCCTTCGAGGGAATTCAAAAGGTTGATTCCCACAGCACCCACTTTTCCTGCCGGCGACGAACCATAAAGTCCACCTTCATAAATGGAATATTTCTGCATGTCGCCGAATTGATTGTCCTGAACCGATTTGTAAAAACCATATTTCGGAGCGGTGAAATCAGGAACGTATGTGAGCGATAAATTCGGAGTCATGGTATGCCTGATTGCGGAATAGCGTGAATGTTTCAGCATATAGGTTCCATAAACTCTCGTACTCAATGTGGCACTCGCATTCCAGTCGAGATTTGCCCTTGCTCCGTTTACCGTATCTATTTTCACCACCTGCGCATCGGGATCCCAAACTTTCCTGATCGTCCTGAACTGTGTAACGGAATTCAAATTGATGGCGGGCGTGAGTGTAAAATATTTCATCAAATTGAGTGAGGTGGAAATGGGAACGGATTGGCGTATTCCATTGCGGATATGATTTGCGAGATATTGATGTTGCCGAAAGGAAACCATTGAATCGCCGACGTTCAGGTTATTCTGGAATTCGGAATTGTAACTCATGCCGATCTTGTCATACCATTTGCTCACCACACGTTTTGAATTCTTGAACGGATAAAAACGGTTGATGGAAAAGGCAAGTGACGGCGCAGTTATATCGACATTTCGCGTAACACGGTTCTGGCTGTGGCGGATATTCGCCGAGAGTTGTCCGAACTTCCACGATTTCGACCAGGCGACATTTGACTGGAGTGTATTCGACAGAAAATCATTCGGCCGTGTCGAGTTGTAAGTATTGTATGTGCTTGTTCCCGCATTCACATTCGCCGAGAAACGGATTGACGGATTGAATTTCGGATCCTGGGTATGTGTCCAATTAATGAAAAAATCATTCTCCTTGTAATGCGAAGGCAATTCCTTTTCCCCGAACAGAATCTGTGAATACTTGATGCTGAAATTGCCGCTGTATTTGTAACGCACTTTGTAATTCGTGAACAATTGTGCACCCCAACTTCCTTTCGAATAAATATCGCCCCGAACGGTCATGTCCACCTTGTCGCTGATTCCAAAATAATATCCTCCGCCTTTCAGGAAAAATCCGAGTGTCGGTGATTCGCCATAAGTCGGAATCACAATTCCGGATTTGCGTCCTTTTTTATTCGGGAAAAATCCGAATGGAACAGCGAGTGGAGTGGGCACATCTGCAATTTCGAGGTAAGCGGGTCCTGTAATGATTTTATCATTCTGAATGACTTTCAGTTTTTTTGCACGGATTCCGAAATCAGGATGTTCCTTGTTGCAAGTGGTGAAAAAACCATCCTTCACATAAATGGTTCCGCTCGAATCTTTTTTTGCCGTTTGCGCCAACAGGAATCCGCCACCCTGTTCTGTTGTCACTTCGGAAATTTTTCCCCGTCCCGTTTGGAAATTGAATCGGAAACTGTGTGCTTCAAAAGTCTGTTCACCATCTGCAAAAACGGCCTTGTCCAGATAATTTCCCAAGCTGTCTTTTTTTCCCTCTGCGAAAACAACCGAATTCTTGAAATCGATCACGATGTAATGTGCGGTAACATGGATTTCCTGATAGTCGACACTCGCGCTGTCGTAGAGATAAACTTTCTGATCGCCCAAATCAAAAAACATGGAATCCTGCGCTTGGTATTTGACCTGATCCTTCAGCGTTGTAGCGACTCCGGTTTTAACATTTTTTAAACTATCCTTGGAGGGAATGGAATCTTTCTGAGCGGAAATCCTGTGTCCGAAACCGAAAATCAGCATGCTTATTAACACAAAGCGGCTGAAAAATCGAACGGTTGTCGGAGTTGAGGGCAATGTTTGGCGGTATTTTTGTTTTAACACAGGCGAAGCGCTCAAAACTAAATAAAATCGGGCGTTCCACGTTATTCTCATGATGATGTCTTCGGTGAAAAAACTGTTGATTTTCGTTTTTGTTTCAGCTCCTCTCGTGTTGCTCACCACTTCATTTGCAAAAATCAAGCCCGAAAACAAAAAAATAACAGTTGTTTGCATTGATGCCGGACACGGTGGTAAAGATCCCGGTTGCCATGGAGATTATGCAAAAGAAAAAGATGTTGCACTCGCCATCGCCTTGAAATTCGGAAAATACATCGAGGAGAATTGTCCGAATGTGAAAGTGGTTTACACACGTACGACCGATGTTTTTGTGGAATTGAATGAACGTGCTGCAATTGCGAATCGCAATCACGCCGATATTTTCATTTGCATCCATTGCAATTCAGCTTGCACCAGGAAAAAAGATTCGAAAGGGAAATACCATGATGTGTGCAACGAGACTGCGCATGGTTCTGCAACGTATGTAATGGGATTGCACAAGCTGGAAGGGAATCTGGATGTTGCCAAAAGGGAAAATGATGTGGTGTTGCAGGAAGCGAATTACCAGAAAAATTACGATCTCAACATTGATTCGCCCGAAGCGGAAATCATTTATTCGGCTTATCAGAATGAGTATCTCGAGGAAAGCATGCGTTATGCGGAATTGTGCGAAGAGCAATTCAGTTCCAAGGCGGGACGTGATGACAACGGTGTGAAGCAGGCTGGATTTCTGGTGTTGTGGAAAACGGAAATGTCTTCCGTATTGATTGAGACTGGATTTTTAACCAACCCGCAGGAAGAACGTTTTCTCGCTTCTGCAAAAGGGCAGGATTATATGGCATCAAGTATTTTCCGTGCATTCCGCAAATGGAAAGATGAAGAGGAAGGGAATACGGTGGCCTATAATGATGCCGTTGAAAACATGAAACCGTATGTGCCCGAAGCCGCTGATACCGCGGGATTGCGCACGCCCGTGAATTATTGTTCGCCCGGACAGTGTGTGGTCAAGCAGACGAATGATTCGGGAAAAGTGGTGGTGCAACCTAAAATCGATTCTGTAAAAAAAGACAATACAACCCAAAATCCTCCCGTAAAAAAAGATCCCACCCCATCTCCACCGGCAACTGTTGTTTATCGTGTACAAATCATTTCTTCCGATCAACCGCTCGATGAAAAATCATCCCAATTCAAGGGGATCACAGACACTTGGCACTATCAGCAAAACGGAATGATAAAATATACCGCCGGTTCATACAATTCTCAGGCAGATGCATTGAAACGGCAAAACGATTTGAAAAAGTTGGGATTCGATCAGGCGTTTGTTGTTGCATTCGACAACAATGGAAAACGAATCAGTTTGGACGAAGCGAAAAAAATAACGGGGGGAAAATGATATTGGATTTTAGAAGGGGGATTCCAGACTGAAGTCACGTTTTTTTATTTCCAGATCCCTCATCCTCCATTTCCGAATCTAAAATCATCTTATTCTGAAATGCTAGCTGCAAGAAATTGGTGTCTTTATACATACACCATCATGAATAAATGCAATTCAAAACCCGCAACCGCCGCTCTCCATTTGCCACTTTTTTTAGTAAATTTGACACTCTAATTTAGACACTCCCGCTGCCTGTGAAATTATCCAAAGAAGTAAAGACCGGTATTGTTGTCGTATTTGCCGTTGCGCTTTTTGTGTACGGCTTCAATTTTTTGAAAGGCCGTGATATTTTTTCCGTCAACACCGATTTGTATGCCGTCTATAATCGAATCGACGGTCTTACTTCCAACAATGCAGTTGAAATAAACGGTTTCAAGGTTGGAACGGTCCGTGACATCAAACTCAATCCGAAAACAAACAAACTCATCGTACACTTCATCATCACCGATGATAATTCAATCATCACGGATAGTTCGCAATGCCAGATTTTCAGTGATGGTTTATTGGGCAACAAGGCGATCCGCATCATTACAAAATCAGGCGGCAAACCTGTGAAGGACAAGGACACTTTGGTGGGCACAAACGAAACCGGATTGACGGATCAGGTGAGTGAAATGGTGGTGCCGCTGAAAAAGAAATTGGAAAGTCTGGTTGCGTCGGTTGATTCAGTGGTGCTCATTTTCCAGGCCGTTCTCAATCAGAATGCACGTGAAGACTTGGTACAGAGTTTTGCAAGCATACGGAATTCACTCGCCACTTTCGAGAAAACGTCGCTTCGTCTGGATACACTTGTCGCTTCCGAAAAGGACCGTTTCGCCGACATCATGTTGAAGATCCAATCCATCTCGACGAATCTTGCCAACAACAACGAACCGCTTACAAAAGCGATAAATAATTTTGCAAATATTTCCGACAGTCTCCAGAAATCAAAATTGAAAACCGTGATCGACAGCGCAAGTTCAGTCATGGCGAGAGCTGCAGTGATCATGGACAAGATAAATACGGGACAAGGTTCTATCGGATTGTTGGTGAACGACAAGAAATTGTATAATGACTTAGTGCAATCCAATCTGGATCTTGATGCGCTTCTTGCCGATTTGAAAGCGCATCCGAAACGTTATTTTTCTGTTTTCGGACATGATAAAAAACAGAAGAGTACACCAACGGGATCAACAGGTTCGACCGGACCAACCCATTAAGAAAATAATCCATAAGGTTTTTCAAATCGCGAATGGAATACAGTGCCAACATTGTTTTTTCACTGCTGCTTCTTTCCGGAGTGATTCTGTTCACGATGAACATTCGTAAGATCCGCCGGAACATTCTCATTGGAAAGGACGTGGATCGTTCGGATAATAAATCGGCGCGTTGGAAAACGATGGCGCGTGTTGCACTGGGCCAATCGAAAATGCTGACGCGGCCGCTTCCGGCAATCATGCATATTTTTGTTTATGTCGGTTTCATCATCATCAACATTGAAGTGATTGAAATCATCATCGATGGAGCTGTCGGAACGCATCGCGTACTTTCTTTTCTCGGACCGCTTTACACATTTCTCATTGCGACATTTGAAATTCTCGCTGTGTTGGTTTTCACCGGATGTTTTGTGTTTTTCATGCGCAGGAATGTGGCGCATGTAAAACGTCTGGTGATGAAAGAGTTGAACGGTTGGCCGCGTTCGGATGCGAATTACATTCTCATTACCGAAATGGCCCTGATGATCGCTTTCCTGTTCATGAATGGGGCGGATTACCGTTTGCAGCAACTGCATTTCTCCCATTACGATTTGAATCTTTCACCTTCCGCATTTCCTGTCAGTAGTGTTATTGCACAACTTTATGGGAATGCCTCCGTGGAAAGCCTGGTGATGGCGGAACGTTTCTGCTGGTGGTTTCACATTACGGGCATCATTTTCTTTCTCAATTACCTTCCCTATTCAAAACATTTCCACATTCTTCTTGCATTTCCAAATACATTTTTTTCCAATCTCAAGCCGAAGGGCGAATTCACGAATTTGGCTTCCGTTACCAATGAAGTGAAAGCGATTCTTGATCCTTCCTTCACGCCTCCGCCTGCGGGAGATCAGCCGCAGCGTTTCGGTGCGAAGGATGTGCAGGATTTGTCGTGGAAACAATTGATGGACGCGTATTCATGCACTGAGTGTGGTAGATGTACTTCGTCCTGTCCGGCAAACATCACGGGAAAAAAATTATCGCCGCGGAAAATCATGATGGATACACGTGACCGTTTGGAAGAGGTGGGAAAAAATATGGACAGGAATTCCGGAAAATTTGTGGACGACGGGAAATCGCTTTTCGGGGATTATATTTCCGGCGAAGAAATTTGGGCGTGCACTTCCTGTAACGCCTGTGTGCAGGAATGTCCAGTCAACATCGATCCGCTTTCCATCATCATCGATTTGAGAAGATTCCAGGTCATGGAACAATCCGCCGCACCGAATGAATTGAACATGATGATGACGAATATCGAGAACAATGCAGCGCCTTGGCAGTTTTCCCAAATGGACAGATTGAATTGGGCGAAGGAATAGCCATGGATTTTACGGATTAACACAGATTGAAAATAAATGAGCACTGAAAACCTAAGAGTCGAAACGATGGCGGAATGTACCGCGCGTGGTGAAACACCGGAAATCCTTTTCTGGGTGGGTTGCGCCGGCAGTTTCGATGACCGTGCAAAAAAAATAACGAAAGCGATTGTGCGCATCTTGAATCATGTGGGGATGAAATTCGCGGTTTTGGGAACGGAAGAATCCTGTTCGGGCGATCCTGCGAAACGTGCGGGAAATGAATTCCTGTTCCAGATGCAGGCGATGAACAACATCACGGTGCTGAACGGGTACAGCGTAAAAAAAATTGTAACGGGTTGTCCGCATTGTTTCAATACGATCAAGAACGAATATCCCGAACTCGGTGGGAAATATGAAGTGATCCATCACACCCAACTGGTGCAGGAATTGATCGATGCAGGAAAATTAAAAGTGCAGGGCGGTGAGTTCAAGGGAAAAAAAATCACGTTCCATGATCCCTGTTATCTCGGGCGCGGAAACAATGAATACGAAGCGCCCCGTTCCGTCATTCAGAAATTGGATGTGGAATTGGCGGAAATGAAACGCAGCAAACAGAATGGTTTGTGCTGTGGAGCCGGCGGCGCGCAAATGTTCAAGGAAGCGGAGAAAGGCGACAAGGAAGTGAACATTGAACGCACAGACGAAGCGCTGGCGTTGAATCCTGATGTAATTGCAACCGGTTGCCCTTTTTGCATGACGATGATGACTGATGGCGTAAAACATTTCAATAAGGAAGATAAAACGAAAGTGCTGGACGTTGCCGAGCTGATTGCGAATGCGAACGAACTTTGAAAATGATAAATGGACTTCCATTTCCTTAACATAGACTTAAGATTCATCATTTATCATTCATCATTATTAATTAATTTTACGCCATGCTTTCATTCAACGAAATGCCCAACCGCTCGAAAGTCTGGATTTATCAATCCGACAGGAATCTTACTGACATTGAAATCGGTGAGATCAGGAAAAAATCAGCGATGTTCTTGATTGATTGGTCATCGCATGGAAACATGATGGTGGCGACGATTGATGTTTTGCATAATCGTTTCATTGTAGTTTTGGTGGATGAGGATGCGGCAAGTGCGAGTGGATGTGGAATTGACAAGTCGGTGCGATTCATTCAGCAACTGGAAAAGGATTATCTCCTGAACCTGTTTGACCGTATGCTTGTCACTTTCCGTGATGAAAATGGAATCATCCGCGGAACAAAATTGCAAGAGTTCGAACAGTTGGTTGAAAAGGGCGTGTTGAATGGCGAAACAATTGTTTTCAATAATATCGTTGGATCAAAAGAGGAAATGCTTTCACTGTGGGAAGTGCCGATGAAAAAATCGTGGCATGCCCGGATGCTCGTGTGAAAAGCAGTTGATTTTTGATAGTTGATGTTTCAGTCAATTATGCAGGTACATTTTTTCCAATCAAACATCAAAAATTAAACATCAACCATTTTCTTCAATGAAACTCTCTCTCCGCGCAAAAAGAATCCTGCTGATCATCACTTTCCTTTGGGCGATCGGTTTGCTGTTTGTTCCCATGCGCGTTGACCGTGTGACAGGATATTACAGTGGAAATTCTCCCGATACACAGAAATTCACTCCAGCCAACGAAGAACATGTCACATCATTGGCAATCGGATTCAATGGAAGTCCGGCAGGAATTCCCGGACTATTGTTTTTTGCATTGATGCCTTTTTTTGTGGTGTGGGAATCGTTCAGTTTCAAGCGGCCATTTTCATTGTCG
>CAYMZV010000142.1:0-10269 GCA_964394965.1 uncultured Chryseobacterium sp. | reverse complement strand
AATTGCTCCATCGTTTTATTCAGGAGTTCGAACAGGAATGAAATCTGCGGGGCATTCATCCGGTTTGAAACCCGCAGGATATTCTTGTTCGCCATCAGCACGGATACAGCCAAACTGTAAATGAACATCGTGTCCACATTCGCCGGACAGATATGAAAAACAATTCCTCTCGGACTGATTTTATACAATGTGTTATTCAAAAGATGGCCATTCTCATTTTGCATTTTAATGAGGTTGGCTTTTCGCAACCAGAAAGCCAACGCGACGATTTCAGGTATCTTGTTTATTTCCTTGTTCGACAAAATGTTTTTTGAAAAGTGATCGAACAGGGAAATTATCTGTTCGTCAAAAGGCTTCAGGCTGTATTCGTTCGAATCATGGAATACAGGTAAATCCTGAACCGGCATTGTGATGTTGTGCGGAGTTATCAATGCGATTTTCATAATCACTTTTGTTTGAATGTATCGCTGCAACCCCTGAGTTCGGCTTTTTTTGCCCTTCCGATTATCTTGAAATATTTTCCCTTCCATCCATTCGAAGCATCATCCTCTCCCATGATCACCCCGATGTCTTCCGTCAGCAATGAAAAACCGGGATAACTTTTCGGCAGGGCGCTGACCACTTGAATCAATCCTTCCTTGCCGTGTTCTTGTTCTGAAAAATCGATCGGATTCCGGATAATCACATCTGCAAAATTCGGGCAATGCAAAAAGCCCTGTGAATTTTCAAGAAAAACAGAACCAACCTGTTCCACCATTCCATAAAAATTATAAATCTGTGTGATCCCGAACTTATCAAACATTGATTTCCTGAAAACAGTATTGTCGACTGCAATGTCCTTTAATTTTTTCCAGCCGCCGCTGTGAATGAGAATTGCCTTGCTGAAATCTACTTTCGTTTTTGTATTCGCTTGGAATAAATAGAGCCAAACCATAAACGTGAATCCGAAAATCAAAATGGGTTGCCCATTGTATTTTTCCACGAATTGATTGAACGCCTCTTCCGAGAATTCAAAATTATCGTCCAGGATATACGTGTGGTCTTTCCCGAAAACCGACAATCCCAATATACCTGCGCCTCTCGCTGAAAACAATTGCTTGTTGGAAAAAACCGCTTTTGAATCCGCAATCAACATCGGCAAACGCTTGTTTCCGACAACATGATTGATGATTTTCGATAACGCCAACGTTTGGAGTTTTGCAGTTTCCTTATCCAGATATATTTTACTCACTTCCTGTCCCGAAGTGCCGCTTGATGTCAACACCTTAAAAACATCCTCTTCCCTTATGCTTTTCAGGTTGTGGGTTTTAAATGAGGAAACGGGCAAAAAAGGAAAATCGGAAATGGAGTTGATGGCATCGGGATGTTTTGCCGAAAGCACTTTCACCAAACTTGAAAATTCCGGTGAGTTGTCAATGTGAAATGAATATAAATCCTTCAGCAAGGGAAGCAACGCTGTTGTTTTGGCTGCCTTGTCCAAAGAGTATTGCGGTACATTTATCAATTCTTCAATTTGCATACCTCGACAATATATCATTATAATTCACCTTGCCATTCAATGTCAGCGGTATTTCCTCCACTTCCTTGATCACAATCACTGAAGGATGGATTTTCAATTCTTCTGTCAAATAATTCCTGATTTCATTTTCCTCTCCCCTCAACCGATCGGAAACGACCACCAGTTTTTTATCATTGACACCCACACATTTGCAGGCAATGCCGAATTTCGCTGTCAATAATGATTCAATCTCATCAAGATTTATCCTGTTTCCAAACAATTTTACAAAACGTTTCAATCTGCCGGTGATATAAAAATAGCCGTCTTTATCTTCTGAAGCCAGATCACCCGTATAAAGAACTGTGCGCTGTTCAAAGGTTTCCAAATCATCAGGATTCGTAACGTAACCGCCAAAAATATTTGGACCTTCATAACACAACTCGGAATTTTCACGATTCAAAAACAGTTTTCCACCGGGAATGGGAATCCCTATCGACTCGATTTTTTCGTGCAATTTTTCCGGAGGCAAATAGGACATGCGTGCAGTCGCTTCGGTTTGTCCGTACATCACAAAAAAAAGAATTCGCTGTTGTTCCGCATAATCTGCGAATTTTTTCACCAAACTGTTTTGCAATTTTCCACCGGCTTGCGTGAAATATTTCAAGCTCGGATAATCCTTTTTTCTAAATCCGATCCTATCCAGCATTTCATAAACAAATGGAACGCCTGCGATGCTGGTATAACCGAACTTTTCCAAGTTGTTCCAGAAAGTCCTGTTCAGGACATCCGTATTTCCGCAAACGATTTTTCCACCTTTCAGTGAATTGCTTGTAAGAACGGAAAGTCCGTAGGAATAATAAATGGGAAGATTCAACGGCGTTACATCTGTTGCTTGTATGGGAAGATAAGCTGCGATTGAATGCGCATTGCTCAACAGGTTTTCATCCGACAATTTTACAAATTTGGGAGAGCCGGTTGTTCCCGAAGTGCTCAACAATATTTTTATTGACGGATGAATGGAAGTTGTTTTTTTATTTTCCCTTTCAAAAAAAGAATCGTTTTTGGAATACCCATTTATCTGCGTCCTTTTTTTATCGCAGATAAAAGACGGGCTGTAGTTTTTTTCCAACTCGATTTTAAAATTTTCGGCAAGATCCAAGCTCAACATCACCAATGCATGCGGACTTTTCAAGGCTGAAAAAAAAATGGAAACCGATTCGATTGAATTATCCAGATAGAGGAAAATCAATTCTTTTTTGTCAGCGGCAAATGAACATGAATCAAGATCCCGAAGCCCGAATTCCTGACCTGGATTGTTCTCGTCAACAAATCGCAAGTGCTGATTTTCCGAAATCTTGTCGAACAGACTCATCTTGTCATATTAACATTCCACCATCAACTCCAATGATTTGTCCGGTAACATAACCGGATAAATCCGAAGCGAGAAACAAGGCGACTTTTGCCACGTCTTCCGGTTTGCCCAATCGTTTCATGCCAATTGAGGCAAGATTCTTTTCATAGAATTTCGGATCCATTCCTTTCGTCATGTCGGTATCGATAAATCCGGGCGCCAACGTGTTCACACGTATGTTAAGGGGCGCAAGTTCTTTGCTCAACGATTTGGTAAACCCGATTACAGCAGCCTTGCTGGAGCCATAAATTGTTTGTCCAGAATTTCCATTCGTACCGATGATGGAACTCAAATTGATGATCGATCCGCCGCGTTTCCTGAGAAAAGACTTCAAACTCAATTGGGAGCAATGGATTGTTCCATAAACATTCGTTTCATAAATGGACTCCATCACATCATCCTTCACCATTTGCAAAGTGGCGTCCGTCATGATACCCGCATTGTTCACCAGGATATCGAAAAAAACTTTTTGGGAATACAATTCCTGAAAGGCATTTTCCAATTCATTTTTTTTTCTGACATCAACAGAAAATATTTTTATGTCGACAGGATAAGCTGCATTCAATTTATCCTTTACCGCTTTCAAGGCTTCGGTGTTTCTTGAAAACAGGATAAGGTCGGCGCCTTCGGCTGCAAACAATTCTGCAATGGCCGATCCAATGCCCTTGGATGCGCCCGTAATCAATGCGGTTTTTCCTTTTAACAACATCAGAAGCTGATATTTTGTTTCGCCAGAATCTCTTTTGCCTTTGCAACGGAACTCATGTCAATAACATCATCGGTATCAATCGAAACATCGAATGTTTCTTCCAGTTGGGAAATCAGGACCATGTGCGAAATGGAATCCCATTGGGGAATCCCCTGGTATTTCAAACTATCTGTAACAATGGAAGGATCGATGGATAGCGCTTCAGCAAATGCCCCGATTAATTTTTCCTGGTTATTCATGACTGATTACAATTTATTGATAAAGTTCCTGAGTTTCCCGAATTTCACAATGTCCACCGCCGGATTTCCGATAACTGTTTGGTTCGACTCCACATCACTCCGCACAATCGATCCTGCACCGATCACAGTATTGTCATGGATGGTAAGATTTTCCAGCACAGTGGCATTCGCCCCGATCAGGTTTCCATCTCCCATGGTCAGTTTGCCCGATAAATTGCTTCCCGGACTTATCACATTGCACGATCCGATAATGGAGTCGTGCCCGATTGTGGAATGCAGATTGAATATATTGAATGAGCCCACTTTTGTGTCGATTGTGAAAATGCATCCTGCCGTTATGATGTTTCCCTTTCCCATTTCAATGGTGTCGAAAAAACCGATGGTGCGGGGATGAATGAGATTTGGAAAATCAAAACCGGAAAGATATTCATCCCGTATTTTCTTTATGATTTTCGGACTGCCGATTCCAATGGCGAAACAACTGTCGGCTTCCACATTCTTCTTGAAAAAAGTCGCTTCATCATACACTGCAAATTTATTTTTACCGATTTGAATGTGGTCAATGGCCGGCGCAACATCGATAAAACCACCAATATCATACAATACTTTTTCCTTGTTTATTTCAGTAATTAAAAAGTATACCTCTTTCGCAAAGCCACCTGCTCCGAAAATATATATCTTTTTCATCAATGGGCTTCTAAAGGTTGAGTGTGAAAACAACAGTGGGGAAATTCCGCAGCCAAGGCTTATCACCTCGTTTCACGATAAGAATTTTCCTTTTGCAAAGATAACTTTGTTTTTTTTCATGACATTTATTTCCCTGCAAATAAATCCATCAACCATTTGTTCCGATTAGCAATTGAAGTCAGGAGAAATGACAAGCCAAATGTTCTTTAATTTGTGAAATGGGAAATGACGGCTTGCTCGACAGGATTTTCGCAGACATCTATCCTGAGAAATCGGAAGTGGAGGAATTGGGTGAAAGCGTTTTTGATCTCACCGATGAGTTCATAAAAAAACATGAAAGGGAAAATATCGCCGAAGTCATTTATATTTCCTCGCTCAATGAAAAAAATATCCTGAAAATAAGCCGGTTGTTTGATGTCCTGATCTGGTCAACTGAAGACAATGGTTCGGAATTATTAAAAACAACACATGAGTGGATGAAAGGGAACAACAAAAGAAAAATCCAAATCGTGTTGAACATGAAAGATGTCTTTCCGATTTCGGATGCAAATGAACTCAAGCAAGAACTCGAAAGGATTATGGAACTGTTTCCCGATCTGAAAGACAATTGCAAACATTGGCTGGAATCCCGTTGAATTCCCAACCCCTCCAACATCAATATCTTATCAGCCGATACTCCACTCTCCTGTTTTTTGCCCTTCCTTCAGGCGTGTCATTACTCACCAATGGATTGGCACTTCCATAACCGTTCCATGTAATCCGCTCTTTGGAAATTCCTTTTGCGATCAGGTATTTCGCAACCGCTTCTGCACGATCGCGCGAGAGTTTCAGATTCTTTTCTTCATCGCCTGAATTATCGGTGTATCCGCTGATTTCAATCTGGTCTTCAGGATTCATCTTGAGAAAACCAACTAGGCTGTCGAGCGAGGGAAAAGATTCCGGTTTCAATTTCGATTTATCGGAATCGAAAAAAACAGACGCAAAAATGATGGCTGTGTTTTCCTTTGGCAATTCAACGTCTTGCGGAACAAGTGAATCTTCTTTCGCAATTTGTTTTGTGTGTGCCGTATCGGAAGGTGAACAATTGCAGGAACTCGTTCCATCTTCGTTTGCTGCGGAAAGGCAAACGTTGTCGATATAATAATAGGTTTCATTGAGGTTGTGGTACCTCTTCCTGTTGACAGGCATCATTCTTCTGTGCTCATCCGAATTGGAATGAAAATTTCCAATGATGAGATAATCCTCTTTTCCATTTGCAATAAAACTACCCCTTATGCACATCCATTCCTTTTCATCGTCAAGGAATAAACTGTCGGGAGTTTCATAGGAAGGCGTTTCATGAAGGGCATCTTGGCCTTTTTCCCGTTCACGCTTCGGGCATACAAAAAATCCCAAACGGTCGATTGCATATTGGGATTGTTCGGCGAGTGAAACATAAAACTGAACAATATATTTTTTCCCTTTTACCAAACGGGAATCCAATTTCACTTCAAGATATTCACGGTAACTGCCGAACACGTCGGAGTATAAAATGAATCCTGCGTAGGCGTTTCCCTCTTGCGGAGTTTGCACCCCCGCAAAATTCCTGTTCGCTTTCACTTTGCCGCCGCATTTGGTATTGAAATAATCGGATGTGGCTTCATTGGGTAAAATCCAATTGTTCACCCTATCGGTAAAATCCTTTGGATTTCGCGAACAGGAATAAGGAAGCGATTTATACTTTTCGAAACCGGGATTGGGCACAAGATTCTGTGCAAGAATTTTTCCGGTAATTGAAAAAAGAATTGCAAAAATGAAACCGTAAACAGCAGGAATCCTCATTCTTGTGTCTATAACGCGAGAAAGGGGAATAGTTACAACACTGTCAATAAAAAACCGCAGAGCCGCAGCGTTCCGGCTGCAGTCCCTGCGGTTCTTCAATAAAATCATTTCAACAAATCGTCCAATATTTTTTTCTGCCAATCATTCCACGCCTGACTTGCCACATAATCGGAAATCATCTTTCGGTGACTGTCCTGATTGTAAAAAGTGTTCAGCACATCTGCGCATGGATTTGCAAGTCTTGTGTTCGGACTGAAAAGCGCACTCACGAGATTTTTCATTTCCGCATCGTCAAAATAATCGAGACGCTTCAGTGCCTGCGCAGCATTCACGCGTGTACGGAACTCGTACGAGAGATTGGTGTATGCTACCAATTGGTCGATGGAAGCTTTGTCATTGGTGGTTTTCGCTTTCACTTCCAACCATTTCACTTCCACATTTCTTCCTGCCGTTCCAATCACTCCTTTGGTAGCGTCCAAATACTTCGCAGCATTATTCGGGAATTGAAAAGAAAGTTTGTCAAGTGTATTCATCACCACTTCATACGAAGGCGACGCAAGCAGTTTTTCATAATCGGCAAGCATGGCATCGGGAACCTTCTTCGTGTTGTTGATGACAGCCTTGTGCAACAGCACATCCTTGTCTGCAATTGCGGAACGGATGATCGCCTGTGATGCTGGATCACTGTCGGCAATGAGTTGGCGTACAATTTCGCTTTTTGTGGATTGGAAAGTTTCTTTCGCATAAACGTTTTTCAACACATCACGTTTTTGTGCCAATGGAAAAGTATCCATCGCAGCCAACGCATCAAAACGGTCCAGCATATTCGTCGCATTCATCGCCTGGTTTTTCAACCATTCGAAAGACTTGTCGAATTTCACCCTTTTCAAAACCTCATTGTTCGGATCGAACAGAACATAGGCAATCGTTTTTCCTGAAGGATTTGAAATGTCGACAGTTTGTTTTTTCTCCTCAATCATTTTCTTCACATGATCCATGCTGCCATCGGTATAATGTACTTCAAACCAAATCGGCATCTTGAAAAGTCCAACTACATCGCTTGTCTTTTGAATTTGCTCAACCGTAAACCGCGTAATGTGTTTTCCATTTACGGAAATGTCATCGGACGAAACATCATACGAAGGTTCTCCTCCATGATATACCCATTCATCCCAAAACCAATGCAGATTCATTCCCGTTGTTTCTTCAAACGATTCCAGCAAATCATCGGAAGTGACATTGCTATAGGCGTGCTTGTCAAGATAATTCTTGATCGCCTTGTTGTAATTTTCCCTTCCACCGACAACATATTTCAACATGTTCAATACGAATGCGCCTTTCGGATAATGCCTTGCACTTCCCGCCTGTGAATGTGCAATCGGGAAATCGTTTTTCTCGCCTTCGGCAAGTGCCGCATTCTGCGCATCGCGTCGTTCCTGATTGAAATTGTCTTCGCCGAAATGAATGTCGTCTGTAATGGAACGTTCAAACAATTGATCGTAATACGTTGCGAAACTTTCCTGCAGCCAATGGTGTGCATCGCTACGGGCGGTTACATAATCGCCGAACCATTGGTGCGCGAGTTCATGCGCATTCACACTCACATATCCGCGATCCCAATTCGAACGTTCATCCGCAAAAAGGAAATCGCCGTAAACGGTTGCCGTTACATTTTCCATTGCACCATACATGAATTCCTGAACCGGCAGTTGCGAATAACTCGGCCAAGGATATTTCACACCGATTTCGCTTTCATAAAAATCAATCATCTGCTCGCTGTATTTGTAGGCAACCGGAACACGCGCCGCCCAATCGGGATAATAATACAAATGCATCGGCACACCCGACTTTGATTTTGTTTCCTTGATGTCATAATCGCCGATTCCCAACATCACGAGATAAGGTGCGAATGGTTTGTTCAATTGGTAATGCCAGGTTTTTGTTCCGTCCTTGTTCACCTTTTCCTCCAGCTTATTTCCATTCGACAACACTTTGTATTTCGCGTCGAACGTCACAATCATATCGGTGGTAATCTTGTCGTTCATCTCATCATAAAACGGAATCCAGTTCCTGTTGTCGATTCCCTGCCCTTGCGACCAGATTTGTTTTCTGCAAATTCCTGCAGGATCGTTCCAACCGATAAAATACAATCCGTGACGCGGAGTCGCTTCGTACACCAATGTCATGCTGTCCTTTTCATTCGTCATCAAATGTTTTCCCGTGAAAATCCATGTGCCTTGGTCTTCCGTGCGGAACGTCGCATTTTTTCCATCAACGGAAGCTTCGAGTATTTTTATTTTCGGACCGTCCAGCCAAATGGAATCCACATTGTTCTGCAGGGGAGAAAAAAGGTGTGTCACTTTTCCCTTCACCAAACCTTGTGTCACATCAAAGGAAAGTTCGAGGCGCATGTGAATGAAATCCACATTGTGTTCGCGCGGAGCCCAAGCGGCATCATCCAGATAAGTCCTTTTTTCACCGTTGTAGGATTCCTGCACAACGAATTGCGCTGAGGCTGCAATGACAAATGAAATTGCAGTCGCGAGAGAGATGATTTTTTTCATGAAATATTGTTGGATAAGCAGGCGCAAGTTTACGGAATTTGCGAGGATCAATGCCAAGAAAAGTGTGAATGTAAACGGAAAGCGGATGAAAGGTTAGAAACGAATTAAAAGTGCATTGCCCGCCCTGTTATTTTGCCCTATTTTTGATAGCATCCAATCAACACCGCTCCCAATGAAAAAACATTTTCTCTTTTGTGTTTTCCTGCTCCTGTTCACCGGAAGTTTTGCGCAAACCTATAAGGCAAATGACCGCGTGAACATTAAATGGCACGATGCATGGTTTACGGGAAGAATACTCGAAGTGAAAGGCAATACGTATCTCGTTACCTATGATGGCTACTCTGCCGATTGGAATGAATATGTAACGGTTGACCGATTGAAGCCTATCGGGAATTCCATTCCCACAAAAGACGGAGTGCGCGATGTTTCCGCAATACTCACTGATACGGATGCGATCATTGCTTACCGAAGTGTTGAAACCATTTGGGACTTGCAGAACACGAACAATGGAAAATATATTTTGGCGGCAAGCGCTTCCGGCAATGTGAAAATCCTGAATGCCAATAATCTTTTCCTGGTCAAGGAAATAAAAACCGGAACGGAACCCTGCAACGCGGTAAGCATCAGTTATGACGGACAATATCTCGCAGTCGGAACAAGCAAGCTGATCGTTTACAAAAGTTCGGGTGAAATGAATTTCACGGAATATTTTACGGCTGATGATTATTCTTCCATTACCAAACTCCGTTTTTCTCCTGTTACAAATGATCTTGTGGTATCGGGCGCTCCAAAAGAGAATTACAAAAACACGCAGGTGGATGTTTGGAACATGGAAACGAAACAGGTCAAGTTCAACATTGTCAAATCGACGAATGAACAGAATGTGTACAGTGCGGTTACCTTCAGCAATGACGGGACCGAAATTGCATTGGGCATTTCAAATGCAGGACACGGCATTGAAATTCATGATGCAACAACCGGAAAACTTTCCGAAAGGATTGCCACGTACATGGATGTGAGTTCCTGTGCATTTTCCCCCGAAGGAAAAGCGATTGTTGCAGGAGGAACGGACAAAACCGTAACGCTTTGGAGTTGCGCCACCAAAACGGCAATCTGGAAAGCGCAATGGAATACCGAAGAGGATGGTTATGTCTATGGCGTTGCTTTTTCTCCCGATGGAAAAACAGTTGCCGCTTGTGGAAAAGGCAGCGGAAAACCGGTGAAAATCTATGATGCCGCAAGCGGAAAAACAAATTGCGAATTGGGAAACAATAATCCCGGTGGAAATTGCGTCTGCTTTTCTCCCGACTCAAATTCTGTTTTTGTTGCATTCACCACCT
>CAYMZV010000141.1:0-10335 GCA_964394965.1 uncultured Chryseobacterium sp. | reverse complement strand
AGGCTATCAATTGCATTTGAATAACACGACCGGAAGCGGAACACTTTTCCAAATGGATGGAAGCAGTGCAGGTTATGCCGGTATGTATATCAATGCCAATGGTGGAACAGGTGGACAACCTTTCTATGGTTACGAAGTTCAAGGTGCTGCTGAAGGTTGGACATACATGACAAATGCAGGAACTTGGTTTTTGTATAATGGAGGACAACACCTGACAGTTTTGAATACGGGCAATGTTGGAATCGGAACCACAACTCCGGGTACTTACAAATTGTATTGCAGCAATTCTACCGGATATACAATTTGGGCTGACATGAGTTTCGCCAATGGCAATGCAGTTTCCGGTAATGTCACTGCAACGAGTGGTACAGCCGCTTATGCCATTTATGGGAATTGTTCCGCAACATACGGTTATGCAGGTTATTTCAATGGTAATGTACATATCAATGGTACACTCAGTAAATCTGCAGGAACATTTAAAATCGATCACCCTCAGGATCCTGAAAACAAATACCTCATCCACAGTTTTGTTGAAAGTCCTGACATGATGAACGTCTACAATGGAAACATCACAACCGATTCTGCTGGTGAGGCGATTGTTGATTTGCCATCTTATTTCGAAGCCGAGAATATCGACTTCAAATATCAACTCACGGTCATCGGTCAATTCGCACAGGCAATTGTCTTCAAGGAAATCGCAAACAATCAGTTTGTCGTTAAAACAGACAAGCCGAATGTGAAAGTAAGCTGGCAGGTAACCGGTGTGCGTAACGATAAATACGCTCAGCAAAACAGGGTTGTTCCTGAAGTTGAAAAAGCTCCTGAAGACAAAGGAAAATACCTCAACCCTGAAGTTTTCGGTCAACCTGAATCGAAGAGAATCGGCAACAAGGATCAGTCAGCTCAAAAGGCCGCTGAAAAGCAGCAACTCGAAGAGCAGCAAAAACAACATGCAACAATGCCTGACCAGAAACATGATGTTTCAGCTGCACCGACGCAGGATCCTGAAGTTGGAAAATCAAAACCGCAGGCTGCACCAGTGAAAAAAGCCCAATCGGCACAACCGCAAACGACAGTAAAACCAAAATAAGAACCGAATCATCCTTACATAAACCTGTAAGTAAAAAATGATGAAGCGCCATTTGAAATTTCTGAACCGCTTTCTGATTGCATCGGTTTTCACCGTGCCGATTCACTTGTGTGCGCAGGTAACTGTTGCTTCCATCACACCTGTTCTTGTCGGTTCAACTGGAAATTTCTCAGTCGCAGGCGGCATGATGTTATCCGCATCTACAGGAGAACCCATGGTGCCCACTTGGTCTGCCGGAAATTACATTTGTACACAGGGATTTCAACAGCCTTCTTCCAACGGCTCTTTGTCACTGACTGCGAATGTGATTTATGCGAATGTGAGTTGTATCGGGTCGGGTGATGGAAGTGCTACCGTTACTCCGAGTGGTGGCGCAGCTCCCTATTCTTATGTCTGGTCAAATACACCGAATGATTCTTCCGCTTCAGTTGACAGTCTGCAGCCGGGAAGTTATACTGTAACTGTAACGGATGCCGGCGGACTTACCGTTACGCAAACATTTACAATTGTGGAAGGAACGGGAATTTGTGGAATACACGTTTATTCCGGACTCACTCCGAATGGCGATGGACATAATGATGATTGGATCATTGATTATCTCGAACTTTTCCAACCCAACAATGTGATGATTTACAATCGCTGGGGAGTGTTGGTTTGGCAAGGCGCGAATTATGACAATCAGAATGTCGTATGGAAAGGGACTTCACAGGATGGAAAAGCACTTTCCGATGGAACCTATTATTATGTCATTGAAGTCGGTCAGCAATCCATGAAAGGTTGGGTGGAAGTTTCCCATTGAAAAAGAAATAAAAGAAAATGAAACGATATTATTTTTTCTTTCTCCTGGTTGCATCTTCATTTTCAGTGAAAGATGTTTTCGCACAACAGGATCCGCAATTCAGCCAATACATGTTCAATCCGCTTTATGTCAATCCCGCATACGCAGGAAGCAGGGGCGTGATGAATGGCGCTTTGGAATTCCGCAAGCAATGGGTGGGTTTTGATGGCGCTCCGACAACGGAAGATCTGTCAATAAACACACCGACAAAAAAAGGGAAAGTGGGATTGGGATTGGAAGTGATCAACGATGTGATCGGACCGCAGAATACTTCGGGCGCTTATCTTGATTATGCCTATCGTGTTCCGCTTGGAAAAGGGAAACTCGCTTTCGGATTGGGTGCAGGATTGGTTTCGTACCGCGTGAATTGGAATAAGATAGAATACAAGGACAATGCCGATGGTTATGCCCAACTCGGTGCGACGAACATTACAAAACCCGATTTCAAATTCGGCGTTTATTACAACAACAAGAATTTTTTTGTCGGCGCTTCCTACACACACATCAACCGCGAAGTGTATGCCGTCACTCAGGATACATTCAAGTTCACTGCACAAATGGCTTCGCACGTTTACATTACCGCCGGCCGTGCATTCCAACTTTCCGATAATGTCCTGTTCAGCCCTTCCATCATGTTGCGCGGGGTGAGCGGTTTTGCAGTTGGAGACATGGACCTCAACCTGAATTTTAAATTCAAGGACATGTTGTGGTTGGGACTTTCATTGCGTTCGGAAAAAAGCATTGTCGCCATTGCAGAGTATAACATCACCAATCATATCAAACTCGGTTATTCGTATGATATGACATTGAACAAGCTCCGCAGTTATGAATCGGGAACACATGAAATCGTTCTCGGTTTTGACTTAAATGTTTTTCAGTCACAGGTACTTTCACCTCGCTTTTTTTAGGCAGTTTTGCCACTGTCATTTCAATTTATGAATCAGGTAACGAAATACATTTTTCTTTTTCTCCTTCTGGTCATTGCCTGTCCTCTTTTTTCCCAAATCCATCGCGCCGATAAATTTTATGAGTCGGGCGAATATTCAAGGGCCATTCCCGCTTACGAAAGGGGTTTGAGAAAGCAGAGCAATCCGACTGCAATGGAAAATCTTGCCAATTGTTACAGGATTACAAAAAATTACAAGAAGGCGGAAGAATGGTATGGAAAAACAATTGCGGCAAATCCAAATTGCAATGCGATGGTTTATTTTTATTATGGAGTTGCGTTGCGGAACAATGGAAAAAATGCAGAGGCAAAACAGGAGTTCAAGGATTATCTCGCGAAAGACCCTTCAAACAAGAATGCAGCATCACAAGTGGAGGCGGTTGACAATATGCAGGTTTGGTTGACGCAAACTCCCATGTATGCCGTAATGAATGTTGCATCAATCAATTCCCCGGAGTCCGATATTTCTCCTGCGTTTTTCCAGAATGGATTGCTGTTCGCTTCCGACCGAGGCGAAAAGGATATTCTCAACGATGAGAATTCTCCGCAATCGGGAAGGGCGTATTACGCAATTTATTACGCAAAAAAATCCCTTGACAAGGAAGACTCCGTTATTTACGGCAAGGCGAATAAATTGGGAAAAACAATCAACAAGGATTATCACAACGGGCCCGTTTCAGTCACGGAAGATGGAAAGACAATGGCTTACAACAGGGTTGACCATAAGATATTGTTGAAATCAAAACATTTCATCAATCGGCCTAAAATTTATTTCAGCGAATTGAATGGACACCATTGGACTTCTCCAAAACCATTTCAATACAACAGCGACGATTATTCCTGCGCACATCCCGCACTTTCCGCGAACGGACAACTTTTATTTTTCTCTTCCGATATGCCCGGCGGCATGGGTGGAAAAGACATTTACGTTTGTAAACGCGATGGCGATGGTTGGAGCAAACCTGAAAATCTCGGCAGTGAAGTGAATACGCCCGGCGATGAGGTTTTCCCTTTCATCAGAAAAGACGGAATGCTGTTTTTCAGTTCCGACGGACTTCCTGGTTTGGGTGGACTCGATATTTTTTCCGCAACAAAAGGTGACAACGGCAAATGGGGAAATGTTGCCAACCAAGGAACACCGTTGAATGGCCCCACGGATGATTTTGAAGCGATCTTCAATGCAGATGCAAGCCGCGGATATTTCACTTCCGATCGTCCCGGTGGATTGGGCGATGATGATGTTTACAGTTTCAAGGTCACCAGCAAATTCATCCGCATTGCAGGAATATTGCTCGGGAGCAAAAGCACCGGCGACATTCTTCCGAATACAAAAGTGCAATTGATGACCAAGGATGGCAAGGTGTTGAAAACAACGACAAGCGATGCAAAAGGAAATTTCACTTTCGAAAATCTTTCCGCCGATAATTCATACATCGTTCGTCTGGATGAAAGCGATCCCGCACTTCAGGCGAAGAAAAAATATTACATGGCCGATGACAAGAATAATCTGGTGCGTGTAACAGTGCTCGATGAAATGGGAGGGAAGTTCACCTTCCAGAATCTTCCCGTTGATCCCACACAACCTGCACAACTCCTTTCCGATGACGATTACCTGACCATTGCCGGAAACCTGATTTCAGATGGCGAGCCACCGCAACCGATTGCCAATACGAAAGTGGATTTGAAAGACGAGAATGGAAAGGTTGTGCAATCAACGACTACAAATGATTTTGGCGCATTCACTTTTTCACACATCACTCCCGATCAAACTTACATTGTGTCGATGGGCGATGGGGAAGATCCGAAACTCGCTGCGTCTTCGAAAATTGTCATTACCGACAAGAGCGGAAAACAATTGATGTCGACCAAACCCGATGCGGGCGGCCATTTCCAATTCAAGATTCTCAAGGAAGACCAATCGACACTCAATGCCATGTCGGTCTCCGATGTCGATCTCCGTCTCGACATGAAAGGGAGTCTGGTCGGAGCGGATTCTTCACGCACGCCATTGACGAATACCACCATCAACATTCTGGACGATAAGGGAAATGTTGTGCAATCAACTAAAACGGATGACCACGGGAATTTCAATTTCCAGAATCTTCCAGCCGATGAATCATTCGTGGTGAGTGTGGATAATATTTCCGATCCCGGCTTGATGAGCCTGGGAAAATTATACATCAAGGATGCGAATGGGAAAGTGGTGAAGACTTTGCGGCTTTCTGCCGGCGGAAAATTCGAATTCCGTGTGCTTGCACTCGACCGCACGACACTCGGTTCCGTTTATGTCGACGATCCTTGGTTGCAGGTATTGCAAATGAAAGCCAAATCGAAAAATGACAGCATGCTGATCATTGAAAACATTTATTATGATTATGGCGATTATCATATTCTTCCGGCTGCCGAGGTGACGCTTGAGAAAGTGGTGAAAGTGATGCAGCTTGATCCGAACATTACCATTGAAATCAGTTCGCACACCGATTCGCGCGGAAGTGCACAGGAGAACATGTTGATTTCACAGAAGCGCGCGCAGGAAGTTTATAATTACCTCGTGAAACAGGGCGTGGATAAAACCCGATTGAAAACGATCGGTTACGGTGAAACACGCTTGCTGAATAAATGTGCCGATGGTGTGGAGTGTACCGAAGAGGAACACGCAAAAAACCGCAGGACGGAATTCAAGATCAACAAGAAGTAATTCAATCGGTTGACTGTTTCCGGTTTTCGGAAAATCCTTTTTCACCAATGAGACTTTTTCTGTTTTTCATTTTCATTTCAACTGTTGGATTTGCACAAACCGCGGAAAAGAAAATCCTTTTCAGGGGAGATTCCATTTGGTACGCATCACAAAAGCAATTCTTGTTCTCCTCCACCGACAAAGGTGAAAAGTGGGATACCGTTTTTGGGAAAAGGGATTCCGTCGAAATTGTTTTTTTCGATGGGGAGTTGGATACCGCATCCAATGTTTTCATTTCCGACCAGCATACCGTTTTTGTTTTTGGTTGGGATGGAACAATGCTTTACCAAACCATTTTATATTGCTCTTCCGACTGTGGAAAAACGTGGCGAAAGTCGAAGTTGAACAGCCGTAATGGACAAGTCGGTGTAAGATATTTGCACAGGATTTCTTCGCAACAATTTTTCATTTATTTGAGAAACGGATATTATGCAATTTCGCAAGACGCAGGAAAAACATGGGAACAGAAATGCATGGTAACCGATAAATACGGTTGCTTCGACAATCAGGTTTCTTATGGGACAAAAGGGAAAATGTATATCCGTTATTCAAGATCCAGGAATTGCAGCAAGTGGGAAAAATTATATTCGACCGATGGAGGGATAACCTGGAAATCATAAAAAGCGCAAATTTTTCATTGGCAATCTGTCCAATCTGCGCAATCTGTTGCTAACTTTATAAAAATGAATTCACATCATCAATCTGAGCAAATCAGCGAAATCTCTCCGAAGGACTCCTTGGGAGTGGCTAACCTTATTTAAATGAAATTCAGAAATTTTTTCCTGCTTGCAATTTTTTTCGTTGTCGTAACTTCTTTCCGTTACAACGAAACAACTTACAGTTGCCAGATCGCCTTGCTGAAATACAACGGCGGTGGCGATTGGTATGCAAACAAGGAAACCTCATTGCCCAACCTGATCAAGTTCTGCAACGAGAATATGCATTCCAATATCAATCCCGAACAGGCGATTGTGGAAGTGGGCAGTCCCGATATTTTCGATTATCCGTTCATTCACATGACCGGTCATGGAAATGTCGTGTTCACTGCGCAGGAAGCGGAAAATTTGCGCAACTATCTCATCGGCGGCGGATTTTTTCACATCTCCGACAATTATGGTTTGGATAAATTCATCCGTCCGCAAATGAAAAAGGTTTTTCCCGAATTGGATTTTGTCGAGTTGCCGTTCACGCATCCGATCTATCATCAGGTGTTTGATTTCCCGAATGGACTTCCGAAAATCCATGAGCACGATGGATTGCCCGCGCAAGGATTCGGTTTGATTTGGGAAGGAAGATTGGTTTGCTTTTACGATTACCAGTGCGATTTGGGTGACGGTTGGGAAAGCCCTGAAGTGCATCACGACTCGCAGGAAATCAGAACGAAGGCGTTGAAGATGGGATGCAATCTGGTGCATTATGCATTGATGGGCGGCGAATCGAAACATGACGATGTGAAGCAATGATTTTCCCCGGGAGCGGCAGGAGAAAGATGTGACAGTGGCAGAAAAGAATTGCGGGAAATGAATCATGGATTTTTTGGAGCGGAACTTTTTCCTTTTTTACAATCGGTCATCCTGCTGTCCAGTCGCGGAGCTCCTTACCATCAGGGCTATTTCAGGAATATTTTCCCGTTCAAGCATCTCAGGAAAATCGAAAGGAATTTTTTCTGTAAAATCATTTGAATCTGCGAACGAAATGCAACAAACAAAATAAATTCCGCAGGAAGCATCTCAAAAAAAAAATCGCCCCTGTTTCCAGAAACGATTTACTTTTTTTCCTGCCACTGCCACTTTTTTTCCTGCCGCTTACCCTTTATGATTTTATTCCTCCGGACAGATATAAACGTAATCGGTAGCCGGATTGAAACCTGGCTCATGTTCCAGCAATGCTTCCGCCAATTGGCGAAGCGCATAATTCCTTACAGGTCTGCCCTCATTCAATTCCTCGAGACGGACAATATATTGGAATGGAATTCCCGTCCACACTTGCGCGAGCGGTTCCGAAATATCGGTGAATTTGAATTGCACCCACTTGTCGAATTCCGCGTTGGGGAATCCGTGACTGCCGTTGAGCATTCGCTCTGCGTTAACAGGTATGATCCGGAATCCGGTTGTCATTTCCAATACATTTAGCGCCATAAGCGGGTTGGTTGCTATTTCTTTGCGATCAAAAATAGATTCCTGCGTATAGCGGCTTGGAGTAACCCTCTCGAAGTTTTCTACATTGGATTGTTAGTGCACCTTCACAAAACAGCGGGTTTGCTGTTGATAAGTGGATGTTATAATTCGGGAAATGCCCTGAAGTGCCTGTCAATGCTTGATTGCACGCGATACGATTCCGCGCACTTTGTTTGTTAATATCGTTGCCCGATGAAAATTGAAACCGGTTTTAGTTTTCAACAAAAAATATTTTCCGGAAATGATCTTGAATGCATGATTGTGATTTTTCAAAATTGGATTTTGATCGCGTTGCAGATTTGTTTTTCATTTTTTATTTCTCCCGATGCTTCGGGGAGTGCCTCTGTGGCAAAAATGATTGTGAAATATTTCCGGGTTGATGAATTGCCACTGACAGAGGAAGTTTTCAATTGATATATTATTGAATCCTGAATGATTGTAAAAAAGAAAATGTTCCTGAATAGCCCTGACAGCAGCGGAAAGCCCGAAGAGCGGAGTGGGTGCGTGGACGGACTTGCAGCGAATGGCAGGATGAATGTTTCTGAAAGGCGATGATGGATCCGCTCCGATTTTTTTGAAAACAAAAAAGCCGAACCAAAAATGGAACGGCTTTTCAGATTGGAAAAATATTTCCTATTTGTAACCCAACATCATGACCATGCATTCCGAAGGGGGAAGCGAATCGTTGACGGCAGGAAGATCGTAGTCGACATAAAATTTGAATTTTGCGCCTTTGGGTTCGAAGATGTGGATTTTTTCTCCGGGTGTTGCCTTTACATTGTAAAGTGCGTCCCTGTTTTTCGAATCCTTGTCTTTGCTGTAAACGGAAATGCTCACGTCGCGTGTGATCCCTTCGGTGTTGAAGACGATCCTGTATTTTTCACCAACGAAAACGGGAACTTCCATTTCCTTGATCTGGGCTTTTTTCTTGTAGTAAAGCCGTGTCACTTTTCCGGAATCATATTTGAAAGGATCGAGTGCCGCTTTTGCGTTGTCCTTTAACGTCTTCGTATCACAGGTATCGGACGTTTGAATAAATGCGCAGGTAAGTGAAATGATCATTACCGACACTGGAATTAGAAATAAGTTTGAACGTTTCATGGCGTTGAGTTATTTCGGGGTTAGCCGTTAACGATTTTTTTACGGAGGTCTTCGATTTTTTTGATTACCGGTTCCATCTCGGTCTTGTCGGGATGAACAGCATTGAATTCGAGATCCGGATTGTCATTGAGTTTCTTGAGGGAAGGCATTGCGCTGATGGCATCCTGTATTCCCTGCAAATCTGCAATGAGTGGAGTGAGTGTTGCATCTTTCGCCTCATTGGATTTCAATTCCTCAATGATGCTTTTGCAAACCTGCATTTGTTCGAGCAGCGCGGAAACAACCTTGTCGTTTCCATCCTTGCGGTAAACTTCGGAACCGATGTACATCGATTCGATCCATGCACCGGAGAAAATCACACCGTATAAATTGTTTTCCTGATTCTGGTCGAGTTGTTCGTCGGTCTGGTATTGGATTTCGGCAATGATGGAACCGAGTGAATCCTCGTTGTCGATGTTTTTATTGAAACGGTCGTAAAGGCTTGATTGGTCAAACACTTTTCCAAGATTGATTTTTGTTCCCACGTCGCGAACGGTTTTCAATAATTGAGTTCCATCGTTCGACTGTTTGTTCAATACGCAATAAGCCATGTCGGCGCTGTACACACCCATGTTTTCGGCACGTGAAAAAGTGGTGGTGTAGGACGATGACTTGTCGGTGGAATTTGTTAGTCCGGGAAGGAATTTCAATCCAGCACGTTTGAACATGGCTGCAACGCGCAAAGGGGAAGGCAGAACGGAATTGGATTCCGGAGCATCGACATTTGCAACTACGGTATCTTTTTTAAGTGTGTCCTGTTGCGTATTGTTATTGGCAGGCTGGTCGTTACTGTTACATGCCGCCAGAAAAAACGCAGGGATTAGGACAGCGAAACGGGTTTTCATGAGAAGAGTGTTTTATGGGTTTTCCTGAATAGGGGCAAAGGTAATAAAATCAGCTGATCGGGGGCAAAAAGAAGCTGTTGTTCCATTGCCAAACGTAGGGTGGAAATAGTTACTTTTGCTACTCCAAAAAAATTGACAATAAATACCTATGAAAAAATGCATCCTGCTGTTCGTGAACACCCTGCTGTTTTCGTTCACTGCAATTGCCCAGGTTAAACCTGCACCAGCTGTACCGCAAGCCGGACCTTCCGATTCAAATGACCCCGTTTTGATGACGATCGGTGATACGAAAGTTCACCTGTCTGAATTCATGTACGTCTATAAGAAAAACAACAAGGACCAGGCAAATGATCCGCAAGCGCTCGAGAATTATCTCGACCTGTTTACGACTTTCAAAATGAAAGTGAAAGAGGCCGAAGAAATGAAACTCGATACATCAGCCGCTTTCAAGAATGAACTTGCAGGTTATCGCCATCAGGTTGCACAACCTTACCTGACCGATAAAAAAGTAAACGACAGTTTATTGATGGAAGCTTATTCGCGCATGCAGGAAGACATCCGC
>CAYMZV010000140.1:3626-10338 GCA_964394965.1 uncultured Chryseobacterium sp. | reverse complement strand
CCGGTGGAAACGCAGCAACAGCCTCTTCCCTATCAACCGGAAATTACACTTGTACCATTACAGATGCGAATGGTTGTACATTGACAGAATCATTTACGATTACACAACCTTCGACACTTGCCGCAACTTCTTCGCAAACCAATATTTCATGTAATGGCGGAAACAACGGATCTGCTACAGTGGTTGCGAGCGGCGGATCACCCGCATATACGTATGCATGGGCACCTTCTGGAGGAAATGGGGCAACAGCGTCATCACTCACGGCAGGAAATTACACGTGCACAATCACCGATGCGAACGGTTGTTCCATAACACAACTTTTCAATTTAACCGAACCGACAGCACTTTCGGTTGCGACTTCACAAACAAATGTCCTTTGCAATGGCGGAACAGGGTCGGCGACGGTAACTGTAAGTGGTGGAACACCAACTTATACCTATGCATGGACGCCAACAGGTGGAAATTCAGCAACTGCATCTTCACTCACTCCCGGAACTTACACTTGTGCAATTACCGATGCGAATGGATGTTCGTTGTCACAATCATTCACCATCACACAACCTACTTCACTTGCCGCAACTTCTTCGCAAACCAATATCTTGTGCAGCGGAGGAAATACAGGCACTGCCAGTGTAACGGTTTCGGGTGGAACACCGACTTATGCTTATGCTTGGACTCCTTCCGGAGGAAATGCGGCAACAGCATCGTCACTCACTGCAGGAAATTACACGTGTACCATTACAGATGCAAACGGTTGCACATTGACCCAATCATTCACAATTACACAACCAACCGCAATTACAGCAACAACAACACAGACAAATATCTTGTGTAATGGCGGAAATAGCGGATCTGCAACGGTAAATGCTTCGGGAGGAACGCCGACTTATACGTATGCCTGGTCTCCTTCAGGTGGAAGCGCAGCGACGGCATCTTCACTCACAGCAGGGAGCTACACTTGTACAATTACCGATGCCAATGGTTGTATTATACAACAACCTGTTTCAATCACCCAACCTTCCGCAATTTCATTGTCAGTGACCTCCGTTCCCAGCTGCGGATTGAACAACGGATCGGCAACGGCAGCCGCTTCGGGAGGAACGCCATCGTATACTTATGCATGGACACCTTCAGGCGGAAACGCGGCAACCGCATCTTCACTCACCGCAGGAAATTACACTTGCACAATTACGGATGGAAATGGTTGTACCCAAACGGGAAATGTAACTGTTGTCACACACGCACTTCCAACAGCAGGAGTAAGTCCCGACATCACCATTCAGGTTGGCAGCAGCACAACACTCGATGCAACAGGCGGTGGGAATTATTCATGGAATCCGCCAACAGGATTGAGTTGCAACAATTGCTCTTCACCGATCGCTTCACCGATACAGACAACGAATTACTGCGTGACTGTGACGGATGCAAATGCCTGTTCGGATACAGCTTGCATGACCGTAACGGTTGACGAAACCTGTCCGGAACTTTTTGTCCCGAATGTTTTTTCACCGAACGGCGACAATGAAAATGACATGCTTTGCATTTACGGAAAACAATGTTTGAAGTCAATGACCTTCACGATCTATGACCGTTGGGGAGAAAAGGTTTTTGAAACCGATAACATGGATTTGTGTTGGGATGGAACCTACAAGGGAAAAGCGCTTGATCCTGCCGTATTCGTATATGTACTTGAAGGAATGAATTATGATGGAAAACAAATCGTGAAAAAAGGAAACATCACCTTATTGAAATAAAAATCAAAATGAAAAAACTTTTTTTCCTATCACTGGCTTTTGGATTCTCGCTTTTTTCTTTTGCGCAGGATATTCACTTTTCGCAATTCAACATGTCGCCGTTGACATTGAATCCTGCCATGGCCGGATCGCAGCATGCGATGGAAGCATTCCTGAATTACAAGGATCAATGGCAAACAGTGGCTACTCCTTACAAAACAGTTGCCTGTTCCTATGACATGCGGCTGCGAACAAAAAAATCTTCGAGTAAAGGTTTTTTTGCCGCAGGAATAAATTTTTTCAGCGACAAGGCCGGCGATGCCAAAATGGGAACAACGCAAGCTTCGTTGACAGGCGCCTATCATGTTGTGTTGAATCAATACAATACACTTGGTGCCGGATTGCAAGCCGGATTCGGGCAACACAGCATGAACGCTTCTGCATTTCAGTGGGGAAACCAGTATGATGTTTCCGCTTTCAATCCGGCACTTGCATCGGGAGAAACATCGAACATCGCAGGCGCATTCACCTATCCCGATTTCAGCGGAGGATTGTTTTGGAATTTTGACAATGCAATGGGACCGGATCCCGTCATCAACAATCACGCATTCAAGGCGAATTTCGGTGTTTCATTTTATCACGTCAATCAACCGGCATTCAATTATTACAGCACAACGGATTCAAAACTTTTCATGAAAACAATTGTGCATGGTGGAATGTTGTATGGATTTCCGAATACCTGTTTTTCATTTGTTCCAAGTTTTGTTTACACGAAACAAGGTCCCGATCAGGAAATTTTCATTGGCGGACTTTTCCGTTATGCAACAATTCGGGATGACGCACAATACAAGGGATTCAAAAACGGCGCAGCGGTTTCGGCAGGTGTTTTCATTCGTGCAAAAGACGCATTGACAGCAACCGTATTGATGGAATATGCGAATTACGCACTCGGTGTGAGTTACGACATCAACACATCGGGACTGCAAGTGGCCAGTGCAAAAAAAGGCGGGCTTGAATTGGCGATACGTTTTGTCCTTCCGAATCCGTTCAACACAAAAGCATCGAACGGGATTTTCTATTAGAAATTTATTAGAAAAATAATCTGGTAAATAAAAAACACCGGATTGTAATGTTTGTGTTTCCGAATGTTTACAGTCAACAAACAATTCGGTTAAATCAGCGCAAAAAAATAAACAAGGTATAATTCACTTCACATTCCCAGTTTACAACATTGCCACAAATTTGTGCCGAATAAAAAAAATTAACCCGCCACATGAAAAAAATTTCAAGACTCACGCTCGCCATTTTCGCGTTATCATTTTTTTGTTTCAATACTGTAAATGCCCAGTCATTCACTTCGGGGAACATTGTTGTTCTGCAGGTGGGAGATGGATCAGCAGCACTGTCAGGAGTTGGCACTGCTATTTTCGTCAAAGAATATTCAACCACAGGAACACTTACGAATACCGTTAATATTCCATCAAGTGGCATAGGCCAACTTGTCACAAGCGGCTCTGCAACTTCAGAAGGACTTATTACAAGATCGGCTGATGGAAGATTCATTATTGTTGAGGGATACAATGCTCCTGCAGGAACAGCCGGTATTGCAAGCACAAGTGCCGCCGCTGATCCTCGCGTTGCAGGAGTTGTAAATGCTTTCGGCAGTTTTTCTTACGGAGCCAGCACATCGACATTTTTAACCGGAAATAATATACGGGGTGCTGCAAGTGATGGAAATAATAATTTCTGGGCAACAGGTGTTTCTCCTGCAGGACAAGGAACCATTTACTTGGGAACAGGTACACCGGCAAGCATCAGTGCAACATTTCCAAACGAAAGGGCCATCGAAATTTACAATGGTAACCTGATGTTTTCCTCGAGCAGCAGTTTGGGAATTTATCAATTCACTGGCCTACCTACTTCAGGAACAAATACTGCGACTGCAATGATAAGCCTACCGGCTTCTTCAAGTCCTTATGGTTTTGCGCTTGATCCTACCAATACAACATGTTATGTTGCAGACGATAGAACTTTTACGACAACAGCAACCCAAGCCGGCGGAATTCAAAAATATACATGGAACGGAGCAGCTTGGGTTTTCCAATACACACTTCAATGCGGAGTTGGAACTTTAGGTGCAAGGGGATTGGCTGTTGATTTCAGCGGAAGCAATCCTGTTCTTTACGCTACCACAACTGAAGCGAATGCAAATAGGCTCATCAAGATTACAGATATCGGTTCCGCTTCAGGTGGATCAGCCACAGTACTTGCCACTTCTCCGACAAATACAGCATTTCGCGGTGTTACATTTTCTCCTTGCTCCGCTCCAGTTGTCACAACGGTTTCCAGCAACACTCCCGTTTGTACAGGTACATCGTTAAATCTTTCCGCAACAGTTACAGGAACTCCTGCATTGACTTATGCATGGAGTGGTCCGAACAGTTTTTCATCTTCAGCGGTAACTCCAAGCATTTCAAATGTGACCGTTGCAGCCGCAGGAACATACACACTCACTGTTACAAATGGTTGCGGCACTTCAACAGGAAACACAACTGTAGTTGTGAATCCCACACCAACAGCATCAATTGCCTCCACAACAAATATTTCCTGTTTCGGACAAAGCAACGGAGCAACAACAGTCACTGCATCGGGAGGAACACCGGGTTATACTTATTCGTGGTCACCAAGCGGAGGAACGGCAGCAACTGCGTCAGGACTTTTTTCGGGAACATATACTTGCACTGTCACCGATGCAAATACCTGTTCGGTTACAGCTGTTGCAACAATCACACAACCGGCATTGCTCACTGCAACAGTTGCGATCACAAGTAATGTTTTATGCAACGGAGGAAACGGCGGATCAGCAACAACCACTGCATTCGGTGGAACAACACCTTACAGTTATGCCTGGACACCATCGGGTGGAAATGCGGCAACGTCCTCTTCACTCACTGCAGGGAATTACACTTGCACTGTCACTGATTTGAATTCCTGCACAGTCACCGCTGTTGCGACAATCACTCAACCATCAACACCGCTTTCCGGGTCCATTGCATCGCAAACAAACATTTCCTGCAATGGCGGAAACGATGGTGCCGTAACCGTTTCTGCAACCGGAGGAACACCGGGATATATTTATTCATGGGCGCCATCGGGTGGAAATGCAGCTACGGCAAATGGACTTTCCGCCGGAACCTATACCTGTACCATTACCGATGCGAACAGTTGCACCACAACGGTAAGTTGTACCATTACACAACCTACTGCAATCACGTTGACAACCTCACAAACTCCTGTTTCGTGCAATGGAGGAAGCGATGGAAGTGCAACGGTAAATGCATCGGGCGGATCACCGGGATACACTTATGCATGGATGCCGAGCGGAGGAAATGCCGCAACTGCAAACGGACTTTCAGCAGGAAGTTATTCATGTCTCGTTACCGACTCACACGGATGCACAAGCACATCATCGATTATAACATTGGCGCAACCGCCTGTAATCACAATCACATCCACACAGACAAATGTTTCCTGCAATGGAGGAAACAACGGATCAGCCAATCTAACTGTTACGGGTGGAACTCCATTCGGTGGAACAAGTCCGGGACTCTTGATTTCCGAAATTTATGCGCAAGCACCATCACCACAATCACCTTTTGAATTTGTGGAATTGATCGCAACAAAATCAATCGACTTTTCGCTTACACCTTATACTGTCATTTGTTCTACCAATGGTGGATCTGCAAATGGTTGGTCGGCAGGTGCAGCACAGACTTATGCTTTCCAGATTTCAACCGGTACCGTTATACCTGGTCAAGTCATTTATGTTGGAGGAACATCAATGGCACCAACCGCAAATATTTATCGCGCAATAAATACCGGATCGGTGAATGGAGATGGAGGATTGGGTAATTTCAATTTGTTGGGAGGAGTTGTCGGTGACGGTGGTGGAAATGCGGATGGAGTTGCCGTTTTCAATACGCCCGTTACCGGTGTCACTTCGACTACTGTTCCTGTAGATGCGATTTTTTATGGTTCTGCAATTGGAACATCAACAACAGGTGCGTATAAATTACCTGTCAATGATCATTACGCCGGAGGATCACTTAATGCAGCAAGTTTCTTTGGTGGAAATCCATCGGGAGCAAATCCTTACATCAGAGCGACAGGAACTTTCAATTTGCAAACCGGAACTTTCACCACACCGCGTACTTGGGTTCATTTCCCATCTTTCACTGATCAGGCTTCTGCGGTCACACTTACAAATTTCTATACCTACACTTGGTCAAATTCTTCATCAACACAAAACATAACCAATCTTACTGCCGGACCTTATTCAGTAACAGTAACAGACGGAAATGGTTGCACGGCAACTGCTTCATTGACGATCACTCAACCGTCTGCAATTACGTCAACGGTAAGTCAGACAAGTGTTTCCTGCAATGGCGGAAACAATGGAACTGCTACAGTTACCGTTTCAGGTGGAACACCAGGTTACACTTATGCATGGGGACCAAGTGGCGGAACAGGTGCAACAACAACTTCACTTCCAGCCGGAACATATACTTGCACTATCACCGATGCAAATTTGTGTACAGTAACCGCAGTTGAAACAATCACTGAACCGACTGTATTGACATCTTCCATTACAGCACAAACAAATGTTTCGTGCAATGGTGGAAATTCCGGAAGCGCAACGGTAACTGCATCGGGTGGAACAACAGCTTACTCGTATGCATGGGCACCATCGGGTGGAAATGCGGCAACTGCAAGCGGACTCACAGCAGGAACTTATGTTTGCACGGTGACAGATGGAAATGGTTGCACATCGAATGCTACTGTCACAATCACTGAACCGACTCTTCTCACCTCTTCCATTACATCACAGACAAATATTTCCTGCAACGGTGGAAACAATGGAAGTGCAACGGTAACCGCATCGGGTGGAACAACAGCTTACTCGTATGCATGGGCGCCAT
>CAYMZV010000140.1:0-3526 GCA_964394965.1 uncultured Chryseobacterium sp. | reverse complement strand
CGATAACTGAACCGACTCTTCTTACTTCTTCGATCACATCACAAACAAATATTTCATGCAACGGTGGAAACAATGGAAGCGCAACAATAACGGCATCGGGAGGAACAACGGCGTATGCTTACTTCTGGTCACCATCGGGCGGAACTGCGGCAACTGCAAGCGGACTTTCTGTTGGAACTTATGTTTGCACTGTAACAGATTCACATGGTTGCACATCGAATTCCACAGTGACAATCACAGAACCGGCTGTATTGACATCTTCAATTGCATCACAAACAAATGTTTCCTGCAATGGTGGAAATTCCGGAAGCGCAACGGTAACCGCATCGGGTGGAACAACAGCTTACTCGTATGCATGGGCGCCATCGGGCGGAAACGCTGCAACTGCAATCGGACTTACAGCGGGAACTTATGTTTGCACTGTGACGGATGGAAATGGTTGCACATCGAATGCTTCAGTAACGATAACTGAACCGACTCTTCTTACTTCTTCGATCACATCACAAACAAATATTTCCTGCAACGGTGGAAATAACGGAAGTGCAACAGTAACCGCATCGGGTGGAACAGTCGCTTATTCTTATGCATGGGCACCGTCGGGTGGAAATGCTGCAACTGCATCTTCACTTGCAGCAGGAAGTTACACCTGCACCATCACCGACGCGAACGGATGTACAACAACTGCAAGTTGTATCATTACACAACCAACTGCACTTACCTCCTCCGTTTCCTCACAAACAAACATTTTGTGTAACGGTGGGAATAACGGCAGCGCAACAGTAACTGCGTCCGGCGGAAATCCATCTTACACCTATTCATGGATGCCTTCCGGTGGTAATGCAGCAACAGCTTCTTCACTCACAGCAGGAACTTACACTTGCACAATCACCGATGCGAACGGATGTACAACAAATCCAACAGTGGCGATTACAGAACCTTCAGCGATTTCCGGTGTTCCAACAACAACACCGGCAACCTGTGGCAGCAATAACGGTTCCGCAACAATGACGGCAAGCGGTGGAACACCTGCTTACACTTATAGCTGGGCGCCTTCCGGTGGAAATTCGGCAACAGCTGCAAATCTTGCCGCAGGAATTTACACTTGCACAATCACTGATGCACATGGATGTTCTTCTTCGTTTACAGCATCTGTCAGCAACAGCGGCGGACCAACAGTAACGGTTTCTTCACAAACAAATCCAACCTGTAATGGTGGAAACAACGGATCTGCAACGGTGAATGTAACTGGAGGAAATGGTCCTTACACTTATAGCTGGTCACCATCGGGTGGAAATGCAGCAACGGCATCTGGCTTGACAGCGGGAAGTTATACTTGCACAGTCATCGATGCAAACAACTGTACAGTGTTCACAAACATTTCGCTCATCAATCCCGCTCCAATTGTAATTTCACTTGGAAACGATACTTCCATCTGCTCTCCTTCAACAGTCAGCTTCTGTGCGCCTGCGGGATATTCATCTTACCTGTGGAGTACAACAAGTACATCATCTTGTATCACTGCGGGAACAAGCGGATGTTACAGTGTGATTGCTACGGATGCAAACGGTTGTCAGGGAAAAGATACAATCTGTCTCACAGTAAATATCTGTACAGGAATTTCGGAAGCGACAACAACAGGGTTCAATTTATTCCCGAATCCGAATGATGGGCATTTCACCGTGACATTGGGAAATAATCAAGCACAGTCGTTGATGGAACTTTATGATTCGTACGGAAAACTTCTTGACAGCCGAATCATCCATGAAAATGAGAACATTGATTTGTCTGAATATGCAAGAGGAATGTATTTTGTCCGTATCAATGGTGAGATGCACAAGCTGATTATCCAATAACGATTTTGTCCATGATTTGAATTTGATAATGTTTGGTTGTTATTGTAAAAGAGGATCGTCGGTTAGGGCGATCCTCTTTTTTATTCGTGATGAAAATTTTAACCGAAGATTTATTTGTTGCTCGCACAGCAGAAAACGTGAGTCTCTCCAGGAAAAAGAATTGAAAAGCCTATCAGAGATTATTATAGGCTTCGGAAATTTTCTTCGCCACTATCTCCAACTCTTCTTTTGTCGGTTTCATTTTTGGTTTTGAAAAATTGATGTCTCCGACATGATTGATAGGTACAAGGTGAATGTGGGCATGCGGAACTTCCAAACCGATTACAGCCACTCCGATTCGTTTGCAGGGAATCACTTTTTGAATTGCCTTCGCCACTTTTTTGGAAAACAATTGCAATTCGGAAAACAATTCATCTTCGATATCAAAAATATAATCCGTTTCTTTTTTTGGAACGACAAGAACATGTCCTTCCACCAACGGGAAAACGTCAAGGAATGCCAAACAGTTTTTCGTTTCGGCAATTTTATGGGAAGGGATTTCTCCGGAAATTATTTTGGAAAAGATGCTGGCCATCAGCGCGAAATTTCGAGAATTTCAAATTTCATGTTTCCGGAAGGGACGGTAACGTCAGCAACATCGCCGACTTTTTTCCCGAGCAATCCTTTTGAAATCGGTGAGTTGATTGAAAGTTTTGCCGTTTTCAAATCCGCTTCGGTTTCGGGTACAAGTGTGTAAGTCATTTTCTGTCCCGTCTTCACATTCTTGATTGTGACTTTACAAAGAATGAGCACCTTGTCATTTTCAATTTGAGACTCGTCAACGATTCTGGCATTGCTCACCATGTCTTCCATTTTGGAAATTTTCATTTCCAGCATGCCCTGCGCTTCTTTGGCAGCATCATATTCGGCATTCTCGGAAAGATCACCTTTATCGCGAGCCTCAGCAATTTGTTTGGAAATGCTTGCCCTCTCTTTTGTCTTGAGAAAATGCAATTCTTCCTTAAGTTTTTTAAGGCCTTGTTCTGTGAAATAAGTTATCTGCGACATTTTGCACTGGATTTGATTAGGAATGTTTATTGAAAACAGAAGGAGAATCCCGTCCAGAATAAATCGGGACGGGACTCTCCTTTAATGATTACAAAGGTAATAAAATCAACCTTTCAACGCAAGACCCTTTATCACAGGTTCATACGGACTCCAAAGCTGTGTACACCTTGGAAAGGGTTGGTTGCGCGGTAAGAATAATCGACTCCAAAAGTGGAACCATGTTTTCCAAAGGGAAGTTCAACGGTTCCACCAAAAGAAGGACCTGTAAAACAGGTTGTGCGGTCAGTGGTAGATGTTATCCCTTGCTCATAATCGTAACCGACACGAACCATGAACATTGATTTCCATGCGTACTCAACTCCAAGCCTGAATTCATCTTTTGAGAATGAATTTGAAGTGAATGTACCTGCAACTGTTACACGATTATTTTTTCTTGAAGTGCTGTCTTGAGAAAAATAGAAATCGTATGAACTTCCAATGTTAAGCATCGTAGGAAGATCAAAATCGGCAGATCTTTGATCCAAGGTCATTGCATAAACACCCGAAGGGGCAACACCTTTGAAAGAAAGTCCATCACCTGAAAAACGCATGCGGGGTCCAACATTACGAAGGGAAATCCCGAATTT
>CAYMZV010000139.1:0-10359 GCA_964394965.1 uncultured Chryseobacterium sp. | reverse complement strand
CCGCGCTGTCAATAACATTTTTGGAAGCGTCGGCCGCACATGCCAATCCGACATTTGTCAGGACTAACAGCAGTATGAGAGTAAATTTTTTCATCTGGCAGCTGTATTTGGGGTGTTCCTCTATTTCAACGTTACAAATTATTTTTTAAGATTACGACAAACTCAGGCATAAAGTGTCGGGAAATCGATTAATTGAATAAATAACCCGACGAAATACAATGAGATTGGTGATTCTGGCGTTCTTGTTATTTTTTACGTGAACTCCGTATCACGGGTTTCAGTTTGTAACGGGGATTTTTCTGAGATTCTGCAACATGTCCGAAGTCATCGCCGAAAGGTCGAATTGAGGCGACCAACCCCAATCTTTTCTTGCTTCGGAATCGTTGATGCTGGCTGGCCAGGAATCGGCAATCTGTTGGCGGAAGTCGGGTTTGTAGGAAATGGCAAATCCGGGACACATTTTTGCGATTTCGGCGGCAATTTCCTTTGGCGAAAAACTTGTTCCGGCAAGATTATATGCACCACGGATTCTTATTTTTTCAGCGGATGCGTCCATGATTTCAATCGTTGCGCGAATGGCGTCCGGCATATACATCATCGGAAGTTTTGTATTCTCCGATAAAAAACATTCGTATGAATTTTTCCTCAACGCTTCATGAAAAATGTGAACCGCATAATCGGTTGTTCCGCCACCCGGTGCAGATTTCCATCCGATCAATCCCGGATAACGCAAACTGCGGGTATCCACTTTGTGTTTTTTGAAATACCATTCGCACCAACGTTCTCCCGCCTGTTTGCTGATTCCATAAATTGTGCTGGGTTCGATGACGGTGTATTGCGGCGTATTTTCCCTGGGTGTGGTGGGACCAAAAACGGCAATGGAACTCGGCCAGTAAATTTTCCTGATGTGTCCTTCACGCGCAAGCTCAAGCACATTGAAAAGACTTTCCATATTCAATTTCCAGGCAAACATCGGGTTCTGTTCCGCTGTTGCCGAAAGCATTGCGGCAAGCAGATAAACCTGTTTTACCTTATGTTTCTTAATGATCTCATGCAGCCTCGATTTATCAAGGACATCCAGCGTTTCAAAAGGGCCGCTTTCCATCACTTCAGGTGAAGATGATTTCAAATCGGATGCAACAACATGATTGTTCCCGACACGTTTGCGCAGTTCCATCACCAACTCCGTGCCGATCTGTCCTGATGAACCAATGACCAATATCGTTTCCGTCTCCATTTTGTTTTTTTTCAGAAGCATCAAAGTTAAAAAAGACTTGAGACGTGAGACTTGAGACAGGAGAAATGGAAAAAATACCGAATCTGATTTTCCTCATTACCGATCACAGCACACTAGTTACCTTTGTACCATCATGTCGTTGCTGTATAACCGTGTGAACCGCGAGGAAATGCGAAAGCGTTTGATGGAAGAACCTTTCCGTCGGATTACGCTGTCGTTTTACCGTTATGTCATTCTTGAAAATCCGCAGGAGATGAGAAATACATTGTGGCGGGAATGGAGCGAGATGAATGTTTTCGGAAGGATTTATGTGGCGCGCGAGGGGATCAATGCGCAGCTGAGTGTGCCTGAAAGTTATTTCGAAAGTTTTCGCCATTCGCTGTTCCAGCACAAGGAATTTGAAAATGTGCCGTTCAAGATTGCAGTGGAAGACGATGGAAAATCCTTTTTCAGATTGACAATCAAGGTGAGGAAAAAACTGGTGGGCGATGGATTGGAAGATGACGCTTTTGATGTGACGAATGTGGGAAACCATTTGAGTGCGATTGAATTCAACGAGGCGCTCGGGAAGCCGGGAACGATTGTGGTGGATATGCGCAATCACTATGAAAGCGAGGTGGGGCATTTTGAAAATGCGATTCTCCCGAACGCCGATACATTCAAGGAAGAGTTGCCGATGGTGTTGGAAAAACTGAAAGGGAAAGAGGACGAAAAAATATTGATGTACTGTACCGGTGGAATCCGATGCGAAAAAGCGAGTGCGTTCTTAAAGCATCATGGATTCAAGGATGTGAACCAGTTGTACGGAGGCATCATCGAGTATGCGCGTGAGGTGCGTGAAAACAACCTGCCATCGAAATTCCTGGGAAAGAATTTTGTTTTCGATGAGCGATTGGGTGAAAGGATTACCGATGACGTTGTTGCGCACTGCCACCAGTGCGATGCGAAATGCGATACACATACGAATTGCAAGAATGTGGAATGCAATGTGCTTTTCATCCAGTGCGATGATTGTGCGCAAAAGATGAATGGATTCTGTTCGGAGGAATGCCGCACGTGGGCGAATCATTCGGAAGGGGAGAAGGAAAAATTGAGAAGCGTTGGAAAAGGTTTTGTTCCCATCGGAACGCATCATTCGCGGTTGAGACCGATTTTCAAGAAGTGATGGATTGATTTGAGATTTGTTGATTGCCGATTCCAGATTGGAAAGAGGGAAGTGAAAAAAATCGGAATAGCCCGGATAGCAGTGGAAAGCCCGCAGTGCAACGAGGACTTGTAACGGATAGCCGGTGAAATGCCTGTAGAAAAGAAAAAGTTTCCGCTCCACACCGTTGAATTCATTTTCATTTTTTTTCTTGCCACTTGTCGCCCCAAATGGAAATTGACAATTATCATTTCGCATCGCATGCATTCTTGCTAGTTTTGATTTGGATTGAAAAACTGAACTATGCCTATCTATCATAAGCTTGGAAATTTTCCACAGAAACGACATACCATTTTCAAAAAGAAAGATGGCGGATATTATTACGAACAGCTTTTCGGAACGGAAGGCTTCAGCGGATTTTCATCGCTGTCGTATCACATTCACCGTCCGACGCAGATCAAGGAAATCCTGAAATCTGTGGATGTGTCGCCCAAAATCGCGATTGCCAAAAACATCAAGCCGCTTTTGCTGAAGGGGTTTCAGGTGGAAGCGAAAGATGATTTTCTGGAAAGCCGCACACCGGTTCTGGTGAACAGCGACGTGACGCTCGGATTGGCGGCCCCGCGAAAAAGTAACCGCGATTACTATTACAAGAATGCGGATGCGGATGAAATGATTTTCATTCACCGGGGAAAAGGAAAGTTGCGCACGTTCATGGGAAACATCCCTTTCGAATACGGAGATTACCTGGTGATTCCGCGCGGCATGATTTACCAGATGGAATTCGATACCACCGACAACCGGATTTTCTATCTCGAAAGCCATCATCCCATTTATACACCGAAACGTTACAAGAATTCTTCCGGACAGCATCTCGAACATTCGCCCTTCTGTGAACGCGATTTCAAATTGCCGACGGAGTTGGAAACGTATGACGAGAAAGGGGATTTCCTGATCAAGGTGAAAAAGGAAAATGTGCTGCATGACATTGTTTATGCAACGCATCCGTTTGATGTGGTGGGTTGGGACGGCTACAATTTCCCTTGGGGATTTTCGATTCACAATTTCGAACCGATTACCGGACGTGTGCATCAGCCGCCACCTGTTCACCAGACTTTTGAAACTTCCGCATTCGTGGTTTGCTCTTTCTGTCCGCGACTGTACGATTACCATCCGCTTGCGATTCCCGCCCCCTACAATCACAGCAACATTGACAGTGATGAAGTGTTGTATTATGTGGATGGCGATTTCATGAGCAGAAACAATATCGAGCAAGGACACATCACACTTCATCCGAAAGGAGTTCCACATGGACCTGCGCCGGGAGCGATGGAAAGAAGCATCGGGCAAAAGGAAACCGCCGAACTTGCCGTGATGGTGGACACATTCCGACCCCTGCAAGTGACGGAAGCCGCGATGAAAATCGATGATGGGAAATATTACAAATCGTGGGTGGAATAAAGCTGCAAATTGATTTTGCAATATTGAAATGGTCGAATCATGCGCACAAAAAAAAAGAGATATAAAGACAACCCGTGTTGATTTTGCACATTAACAACTTAGATTTGCCATGCACTCTTTTTTTATTTTACAACAGGATCCGTTCTGCTGTTCACCATTCAATATTAACCCTTAACCAAACGAAATGAAAAGAACTCTATTCCTTGCGATAAGCTTGATGTCTTTTTCCATGGGATTTGCCCAGACAACAAACTTTAATTATACAGGAGGATTACAGATGTATGTAGTTCCCCCTTGTGTCAATCGCGTTTCCATTCAAGCCACAGGTGCACAGGGAAATCCCGGTGGCCCCGGTGCAAATGGCGGATTCGGTGGAAATGCTTCAGGTGAATTGAATGTCAGCTTCGGTGATACATTGTACATCTATGTCGGTGGACAAAATGGATATAATGGTGGTGGAATTGCTGGTCTCGGTGGTCCGAACCTTTCGGGAAACGGAGGAGGTGCCTCCGACGTGCGCATTGGCGATTCTCTAGTGGGAAGCCGTATAGTTGTAGCTGGTGGCGGTGGTGGTGGTACCGGTTCTCCACAAGGTTCATGCGGGAATAGTGGTGGTGGTTTGGGTGGTGATGCCGGTGGTTTGACTGGCGTGACAGGTGGACAAGGGCCTGGTTGTGGGGTTGGAGGTTCAGGAGGTTCAGGAGGAACACAATTGGCTGGCGGTACTGCAGGGACAGGTAATTTCAATTGCTCTACCAGTGCAGGAACAGGAGGCGTGGGAGTATTGGCAATCGGAGGATTTGGCGGAGCAGGTATTCAAGGATGCGGTGGTTACACTGGATCCGGCGGCGGCGGCGGTGGTGGCGGTTATTTTGGCGGCGGCGGTGGTGGCGGTGGCGCCGGTGGTGGTGGTGGTGCATGGTCTGGTGGTGGTGGCGGCGGCGGTTCTTCCTATGTAGCGCCTTCCTTGCTTACACCTGCAATCAATGCATCTGCTCAAACAGGAAATGGATCAGTTGTCATTACGGTTACATCTTCTTCAGTAATTCCAGCTGCGCCTTCTTCGATTACAGGTTCACTCACTCTATGCCAAGGTGCGGTATCATCTTTCACGGCTGCAACTTCTTCAGGTGCGACTGCCTATACATGGACTGTCCCCTCAGGTTATTCCATTGTCAGTGGCCAAGGAACAACTACTGTAACAATTATGGCAGGAACTGTTTCTGGAACAATTTCAGTCATTGCCGGAAGCAGTTGTGGAAACAGTAGTCCGACAACGCTCGCAATCACAGTCAATCCGCGTCCTGTCGTTAGCGCAACGGCTGCGATGGGAACAATTTGTGATGGCGCATCGGATCAACTTACAGCTATAGGGGCTTCTTCCTATGCATGGAGTTCAGGTGGAATGACATCAATAGAAACGGTTTCACCGAATGCAACAACAATATATTCAGTGATCGGAACGGATGTGAATGGTTGTTCCGATACGGCCTTCGTTACCGTGAATGTGAATCCATTGCCGGTGATCGTAATTTCCTCCGGCAATTCGACAATTTGTGCAGGAACAAATGATACACTCACAAGCAGCGGTGCCATGAGTTATGCATGGAGTTCCGGCGGAAATACATCCATGGAAATAGTCGCTCCCACAACATCCACAACATATACTGTAACGGGAACGGATGCCAATGGTTGTGTAAATACAGCGACAACCAGCATCACCGTAAATCCCTTGCCGACAGTTACAATTTCCGGTGCGAGTGCAATATGTGCCGGTAGCAGCGATACGCTTATCGGAGCCGGTGCAAGCATTTACCAATGGAGTTCAGGTGGAAATACGTCGATGGAAATTGTTACTCCTGTTGTTCCCACAACTTATACCTTGACAGGAACAGGCATCAATGGATGTTCTGATTCTGTCACAGCGCTTGTTAACGTGAACCCTTTGCCGGTAGTTGATCTTGGTCCCGACATCAGTGCTTGTGGCAGCTTTATCCTCAATGCAATGAATGCGGGTTCCAGTTATCTCTGGAGTGATAATTCCACCGCTCAAACATTGACAGTAACGAATTCCGGAATTTATTCCGTGCAGGTTACGAATCCATCCGGTTGCATGGACGCTGATACGATTTCGGTAACGATCAATGCCATTCCAACAGTAACGGGAATTCCTTCCGTCACTACGATGTGTACCACTGATGCAAATGCAACGCTTTCGGGTACGCCTGCAGGTGGAACTTGGTCGGGTCCCGGTGTAACGGGCAATAGTTTCAATGCAAGTACAGCGGGTCTTGGTGTGCAAACACTTACATACACCTACACAAGTCCGCAAGGATGCAGTGATTCCGCTTCCGTGACGATTACCGTTAGTGCTTGCACCGGTATTGACGAGCAGATGGCGAACGGTGGAATTCATATTTTCCCGAATCCGAATGAAGGCCAATTCAACTTCTCTACACCGACGAACGGAACATTGGAAATTTTCAGCAGCCTCGGACAAATTGTTTACAGCAGTCAAGTGTCAGCGGGAAATAATCCATTGACACTCGGAACGGTTGATAATGGAATTTATGTTATCCGCTTCACAGACATGCAGCATAATGTTCACCAGTCAAAGATGACGATCCAACACTAAAGTTGTAATGAAACAGTAAATGAAAACGGTCGGGATTCATTTGCCGGCCGTTTTCATTTTGAAAAAACGGACACGCATTCTGCCAATGATTGTCAACTATGAAAAATCATGAAAAAAATCATTGTGAAACCCAAAAAGAAGCTAGGTGCAAATTAGTACATCAGCACATTAACTTGTAAATTTGAGAAGGGAAATAAACAGAAAAAATTTCTTAAAAAACAAATGCAATGGCAACTGAAATAAAAAATGTCAAATACGGATTGGAAAAGATTTTCGACGGCGCGCAGGATTTTCTTCCGTTGATGGGAACGGATTATGTGGAATTTTATGTGGGCAATGCAAAACAGGCGGCGCACTATTATAAAACCGCTTTCGGTTACCAATCCATTGCGTATGCGGGATTGGAAACGGGCGTACGCGACCGTGCATCATACGTGATCGGGCAGGATAAAATCAGGATTGTGTTGACTTCTCCGCTCGTGAGTGATTCTCCCATTTCGGAGCACATCAGAAAACATGGTGATGGTGTGAAGGTGATTGCGTTGTGGGTGGAAGATGCTACGAAATCTTTCGAGGAAACAACGAAGCGCGGTGCAAAACCATTCATGAAGCCGACAGTTGAAAAAGATGGGAACGGTGAAGTGGTGCGTTCGGGAATTTACACGTACGGAGAAACGGTTCACATTTTTGTGGAACGTAAAAAATATGACGGGCCTTTTCTTCCCGGTTTCCAGAAATGGGTTTCCGATTACAATCCTTCTCCCGTCGGTTTGAAATTCATTGACCACATGGTGGGAAATGTGGGTTGGGGGGAAATGAATGAGTGGGTGAAATGGTACGAAGAGAAAATGGGATTCGTGAATTTCCTTTCCTTCGATGACAAACAGATTCACACCGAATATTCCGCCTTGATGTCGAAAGTGATGTCGAATGGAAACGGAAGGATAAAATTCCCGATCAACGAACCTGCCGAAGGAAAAAAGAAATCGCAGATCGAAGAGTATCTCGATTTTTATGAAAGCCCCGGTGTGCAGCACATTGCCGTTGCAACGGATGACATCATCAAAACCGTGACGGAACTTCGTGCACGCGGGGTGGAATTCTTATCGGCACCACCTCATGCCTATTACGAAGAAATTCCAAAACGTTTGGGCGACCACATGAAAATGATTAAAGAGGATCTCAACATAATTGAAAAACTTTCCATCATGGTGGATGCTGATGAAGAGGGATACCTGTTGCAGATTTTTACAAAACCGGTTGAAGACCGTCCGACCTTGTTTTATGAAATCATCCAACGGATGGGAGCGAAGGGATTCGGGGCTGGAAACTTCAAGGCATTGTTCGAATCCATCGAGCGCGAGCAGGCGAAACGCGGAACACTTTAAGAAATAGGGACAAGCAACAAGGGGCAAGGGACGGTGAAAAAATCACTTGTCACTTGCCCCTTGTCACTTGTCACCGACTTTAAGTAATTTCGTTGTTACAGCAACTCACCATGCAGAAGCGCCGCAAAATACTTTTCGTCATTCTTTTTATTTTTCTGGTTGTCGGAACAGTTTTTTTCTGGCTGATGCGCGGACATAAAATGATGGATGCGGAAATCACTGCGTCGAATGGAAGCCATTACCGGATGAAATTGCCGGGCGACCTGGAACCTTCACACACCAATGATTCTGCGGCTTCACTTGAATATGGAAATGCGAAACGACAATTGTATGTTGAAGTCATCAGCGAATCGAAGGCGAAAATAATTTCATTCGGATTGGATTATGATTTGGATACGTACATGAAAATCGCCACGCGCCAACTCGACAATGAAGGGTTGTATGTGAATACGCCTGTCACCATAAACGGATATCAGGCATTGCAGGCCGACATTGTTCCAAAAAACAAAAACGAAAAGAATATCCATTACAAATTGACTTGCCTTGAAACGCCCCGCTTTTTTTATCGCGTGGTCACTTACACACCCGTAAGCGCTCTCGAATCAAACAAGAGCGACATGGACTTGATTGTAAATTCATTCAAGGAAGTGGATAAATGATTTCAGCTTATTTGATTTTAAATTTTGCATGAAAATGGATTGGGAACAGTTCAGGGTTGTGTTTATGCGTAAACGGCAGATCAAAAAAATCGTTAAGAATTCATTTGCAATCTGCACATCTGGAATTTGAAATCATTTTCCCCGCCACAATAAGTATCTTTATTCTCCGTTTTAAAACTCCTTCTAAAATACACGCGCATAATGGATAAGATAAAAATTCTCTGGGCCGATGATGAAATCGATTTGCTCAAACCGCATGTTCTTTTCCTGAAAGAAAAAGGATATGACGTATCCACCGCCACAAGTGGAAATGATGCAATCGACCTGATTTCAAAAGAGGATTTCGATATCGTTTTCCTCGATGAGAATATGCCAGGACTTTCCGGATTGGAAACATTGACGCGCATCAAGAACCAGAAGAATGATATTCCCGTGGTGATGATTACCAAAAGTGAAGAGGAGAACCTGATGGAAGATGCGATCGGTTCCAAGATTGCGGATTATCTGATCAAGCCCGTGAATCCGAATCAGATTCTGCTTTCGCTGAAAAAAATTCTCGACAACAAAAAACTCATCAGTGCAAAAACAACTTCGGGTTACCAGCAGGAATTCCGCAATATCGGAATGACGTTGAGCGATCGTTTGTCGTGGGAGGAATGGACCGAAGTGTACCGCAAGTTGATTTTCTGGGAATTGGAATTGCAAAAGACACAGGACGAAAGCATGCATGAAATCCTTGCGATGCAAAAACAGGAAGCGAATGTGGCATGGGGAAAATTCGTGGAGCGCCATTATATCGATTGGCTGAATGGCAAGGACAAGAATCCGCCGACACTTTCACACACGCTTTTGAAAAATAAACTGGCGCCGCAATTGGAAAAGGACGGAACCATCTTTTTCCTGCTGATCGACAATTTGCGTTTTGACCAGTGGAAAGTCCTGCAGCCGGTGATGAACCAATACTTCAAGGTGGAAAGCGAAGATGTGTATTGCGCCATTCTTCCCACCGCCACACAATACGCACGCAACGCACTCTTCGCGGGATTGCTGCCTTCCGAAATCGAAAAGCGTTTTCCGAACCTGTGGTTGAATGACGATGATGAAGGCGGAAAGAATATGCACGAGGAGGAATTTCTTGCAGCGAATCTGAAACGCATGGGCAAGGATGTGAAATTCTCCTATAATAAAATCACCAATCATGCAGCGGGGAAAAAATTGAGTGAGAACATTTCCAATCTGATGGACAATAAACTCAACGTGATCGTTTACAATTTTGTGGATATGCTTTCACACGCACGCACGGAGATGGAAGTGATACGCGAACTTGCGGATGATGAAGCGGCATACCGTTCGCTCACACTTTCCTGGTTTGAACATTCGCCATTGCAGGATATCATCAAGCAGGTTGCGGAAAAAAAGTGCCGTGTTGTCATTACCACCGATCACGGAACAATAAAGGTGACGGAGCCGACCAAGGTTGTAGGTGACAGGAATGTGAATACGAATTTGCGTTACAAACAAGGGAAAAGCCTGGATTATGTGAAGAAGGATGTTTTCGAAGTGCGCAATCCCGCTGATGTTTATTTGCCGAAGAACAATGTGAGCACTGCGTATGTTTTTGCGAAGCAGGATTATTTTTTCGCCTATCCGAACAATTACAACCATTACGTCCAATATTACCGCAACACGTTTCAGCACGGCGGAATTTCGCTGGAGGAAATGATCATTCCGTTTATTGTTTTGAGTGCGAAATAAAATGATGGGCGGATGTGCAAATTACAAATGTGCAGATGAAAAATTTTTCCATTGACCGGATTGAATCATTGCCCTCGGTA
>CAYMZV010000138.1:0-10422 GCA_964394965.1 uncultured Chryseobacterium sp. | reverse complement strand
CATCTTCCATTGCTGCTGTACCGACTGCTATTCCGGCCTTCATTGGTTATACCGAAAGTGGCCCGATCAATACTCCTACCCGAGTTACTTCAATGATTGAATTTCAGCAAAATTTTGGTGGGGCATTCAATGAACTATTTTCTGTACAAGTTTCTCCACTTGTTGTTACTGCAGAATCTGTTGAGCCTGGTAATAAAGTTTCTCCTTATACTTTATTTTATCACATGCAAATGTTTTTTGCCAATGGCGGCGGGACTTGTTACATTATTTCTGTCGGTCACTATGATCATACCTCAATTCCTTCAATCGTAAACACAGATTTTTACGACCCTGCAAATCCTCAATTGGGAATTGGCAAAGCTGAAGAAGTTGATGAGATCACATTGCTTGTTGCTCCTGAAGTTGCTGAAATCACTGATGCTAATTCAAAAGTCATTTATGATGCGATGCTTGCGCAATGTGCCAAACTACTGGATCGCTTTTGCATTTTCGATGTAAAAAGCACTGGTGATCCGAATGCTGATTCGAATGATTTCCGCAATAATCAAGTTGGCGCAAATAATTTGAAATATGGAGCTGCATATTATCCACCACTTGATACAATTCTTGTCAGAAACTATTTGGATGATGATGTTGTAATCAATGACAATAGAGCGGTGCCAGTATTTAACATTGAACCCAATAATCGTCTTTCAACAGTTTTCGGAGGCCTTGGAAGTTATCAGCACGTGACTGTAACAACAACCAATGCACCTCAGCCTGCAGCCACAGATACTATTACAATCACTGCTGCTGGAGTTTCTGGAATTATTAGAGCGGGCACAGACTTCCCTACTGGGACTGGTGCAACGCCAACTCTAATCTGTGATGCAATTAACAATCATCCCACGTTGTCTTTGGTAATCCGCGCTCAGGTGGATAGCATTAATAGTAATATGTTATATATAGTTACTAGATCAGGATCTGCTTCAGCAACGGAACCTGTTATTGTTCTTGGTGGGCCATCACCTGCTTCTTGGTTTACTTCAGTTCATACTACCGGCACAGCAAATTCACAAGACATTGGTCTTTACAACTCCATCAAAACCGCTATAAACAATATCAATGGTTTGACTCTGTACCCAGCAGCTACCATGGCAGGTATCTATACTGCAGTTGACAATGACCGTGGCGTATGGAAAGCTCCAGCAAATGTTGGTGTACTGAATATCGTTGGTCCTGATTTCCTTATTACAGAAGCTCAACAAGGAGGACTCAACGTTGATCCTACATCCGGAAAATCCATCAATGCAATTCGTTCTTTCACCGGCCGTGGCACACTCGTATGGGGTGCACGCACACTCGATGGAAACAGCAACGAATGGCGTTATGTTCCGGTCCGTCGCTTGTTCATCTTCGCGGAAACATCAATCAAGGACGCCTGTGAGTTTGTCGTGTTCGAACCGAATGACAAGAACACATGGCTGCGCTTGAAAGGAATGATCTCGAATTTCCTCACCGACCTCTGGAAACAAGGTGCACTTACCGGCGACAAACCCGATCAGGCATTCTTCGTGAATGTTGGGCTTGGAGAAACGATGACAGCACAGGATATTCTTGAAGGCCGCTTGATCGTGACAATCGGTTTGGCTGCCGTTCGTCCTGCCGAATTCATCATCCTCCAATTCGAGCATTTATTGCAACAATCCTAATTCAATTGATAAATCAAACAATAATCCACAAAATCGTAAACACTTTTAAACAACAATAACTATGGCAACTGAAGCTTATCCATTACCCGTATTTCACTTCCAGGTAGAATGGGGTGGTACCCGAATCGGTTTCACTGAAGTAACCGGTCTTACACACGAAGTGCAGGCAATCGAATACCGTGAAGGTGTTTCTCCGCAATACTTCGTAACAAAAATGTCCGGAATCCAGAAGTACAACAACATCACATTGAAACGCGGACAGTTCCGTGGCGACAATGAATTCTTCCAATGGTTGAGTGCAGTGAACCTGAACAAACCGGATCGCCGCACCATCACGGTCAAGTTGCTTGATGAAACCCATGCACCTGTTTTCACATGGACAGTTGCAAACGCATGGCCTTGCAAAGTGGAAGGACCTTCATTCAAATCAACCGGAAACGAAGTTTCCATGGAAAGCATTGAACTCTGCTGCGAGTCTTGGGTTCTGGAAGCGAATTAAATCTGAAATAAATAATTGAGTCATGGCTGCTTCTTTGTTTCAAGCATATCCACCCGTAAGTTTTCATTTCAAGGTCGAAATCATCGGCTTTCCAGGTGAAGCCGGCTTTCAGAATGTTGATGGCCTGAGCGTGGATATTCCGGATTATCCATACAAGGAAGGCGGTGTAAATAATTTCACGCATCGCCTTCCCGATAGGATCGCTTACAAGGATCTCACACTCAAACGTGGAATGCTTATAGGATCGGCTCTTATCGAATGGTTCAGGGCGGCCGTTGACTTTTTCACTTTTGCTCCAACCGATGTGATCGTTACACTTTTGGATCAATCGCATCAACCTTTGGAAATGTGGCTTTTCCATAATGCATGGCCCAAAGCATGGAATATTGAAGGATTCGATGCAATGGGAAACAAGGTGGCTGTTGAAAGTATTGTAATAGCCTACCAACGTTTTGAACGTGTGGGACTGCCGGCAGTATAACCGATTTAATTTCCGATGATATGGCAATTGAAATAAAAGAATTGATTGTTCGGGCTTTTGTGAGTTCTCAAAGTGGCGAGAAAAAACATGAGGCAAAACGTATCATGAAAACAGCAAATGAAACAACCGAACTACAAGCTGAAATGATGGAGCGATTGAGAAAAATGATCACTGATAAAAAAGACCGATAGGTTATGGCTACGATTCCTTTAAAAAAGTTACAGAAACTTACAATATTGGGGTATACAAAAGATGATTTTAGTGGTACTCCCATAGCATTTACTGCTATGTATAACCCAACTTCATTATCTATACAGCGGGGTCAAAAAACAGCTGAAAAAGATTCCCCTGAAAGTCCTGTAAATCCTATTCAAGTACTCTCTAGCAATAATAGCTCGTTTAGCGTTGAATTATTTTTTGATGGCACAGGAGCTTCGACAAGTGGCGGAATTGCTGGAGCTATCGGGGCTGTTGCAGCTGCGGAAGCACTAAGTGGGAAACTGGTTACTAACGCGATTGACAAGTTTTTTGAAGCAACACTTACTATGGATAATGCATCCCACGATTCAAGATTCCTTGAAGTGATTTGGGGCGACGGATTTTATTTTCCTTGTAAACTTACCAGCGCAACAAGCAATTATTTATTATTCAATCAAGACGGAAACCCCATCCGAGCAACAATAAATGTCTCGTTTGTTCAAACACCAAGCGATAAAGTTGCGCCTAATTTGGGTGGTAAAAAATCCAGTTTTCAATCTCCAGACATTACCAAAACCCATCTGGTAGTAGCAGGCGATACCATTTACAACATCGCAAAAAACGAATACGAGAATGAGTCATTTTACCTGCAAATAGCAGAAGCAAATGATTTAAAAAATTACAGAAGGTTAATTCCTGGACAAACATTGATTTTACCTCCAATCAGCAAAGTATAATAATGGGAGTATCGACCGTCATACCTGGACATGATAAATTGTCACAACCAACATACACAGTTATGGTGGGGACTGTTGATGTGACAGCCAAGTATGGTATTGCTTCCGTTATGGTAAATAAATCCGTGAACAGAATTCCGGTGGCCGAGGTTGTATTATATGACGGTTCGGCACCAAAACAGGATTTTGAACTCAGTGACAAGGGCGACTTCATTCCAGGTAAAGAAGTAACCATAAAAGCTGGTTATCAGAAAGATGAAGCAATTATTTTTCAGGGGATAATCATTAAGCAATCAATAAAGGCTCCACTCAACGCGCCTTCCACCCTTTTGCTTGAGTTAAAAGACAAAAGCATCAAGACCACCATCAACAGGAAGAACAAATATTTCTTCGACAAGAAAGATGATGAGATTATCGGAGACATTCTCTCCACTTATGGGGTAAAGGGAACTGTTGATACCACAACTGTTCAACACAAGGAAATGGTTCAATATTATTCCACCGATTGGGATTTTGTGGTTTCACGCGCGGAAGCGAATGGTTTGCTTTTATTCATCAATGATGGAATAGTGGATGTGAAAGCGCCCGTATTCACCGTCAAACCCGACTCTCTCAATCTTACGTATGGCGATAACATTGTTGACGTAGAAGCCGGAATGGATGCACGCGATCAATATGCAAGCGTTACCACAAAAGATTGGGATTATTCCAAACAGGAGGTCGTACAAAAAGATGCCAGCTCAAGTACAATGACGGAAGAAGGAAACCTTTCCGGCTCGACACTTTCCGATGTGCTTGGTTCTGTGGATTTGCTTTTGCAACATCCGGGAAAACTTCTCGATGGTGAACTCACCGCTTGGGGAAAAGCGAAATTGCTCCGCAGCCGCATGTCAAAAATAAAAGGCCGCGTTCGCATTTATGGAACGAATGTGATCAAACCGGGAGACATGATCAATCTCGGCGGACTTGGTGACCGTTTCAATGGAGGCGCTTTCGTATCCTCTGTTACACACAGCTTCAGTGCAAACACAACATGGTATACGGACATCAATTTCGGTTTTTCCGATGAGTGGTTTTATGAACGCTACGACAACATTGTTGACAAACCATCTGCTGGCCTTTTGCCTTCGGTAAATGGATTGGTCACCGGAATCGTAACCGATATTGTTGATCAGGATGGCGGGGAATTCAGGGTCCGTGTACGTGTTCCATTGATCAGTGATGGAGAGAAAGGTGTTTGGGCAAGAATAGTTTCCGCTGATGCAGGAAATGGCCGTGGTATTTTAATACGACCTGAAAAAGATGATGAAGTGATTCTCGGATTTGTCAATGACGATCCACGCGATCCGATCATTCTTGGAATGGTTTACAGCAGTAAGAATAAGGTGCCTGATGATCTTACACCTGATCAAGAAAACAAACTAAAGGGTTGGATCACCAAAAGCAAAATCAAGATTACGATTGATGACGATAAAAAAATCGTCACGGTTGAAACACCGGGGAAAAATTCCATTGTGATTGATGACGATAAAAAATCAATCACGCTGAAAGACCAAAACCAAAATACGATTACCATGGATGACAAGGGAATCACACTTGATTCCGGAAAAGATCTCATCCTGAAAGCAATGCAGAAAGTGACAATTACCGGTCAGCAGGATGTAACTGCCGAATCGAAAACCGGAAAAATGACAGTGAAAGGAACAACTGGGCTTGAAGCTTCCTCCAGCGGCAATACCGAAGTGAAAGGCACAATGCTCAAACTCAATTAGCATCATCTGTCAACTGAACTTGATACAACAACTATAAAATAAGTAACCATGCCGGCAGCAGCAACAGTAGGAGATACAACAACACACGGGGGAACCATTGTGGGACCGGGCGTTGCGACTGTACTCATCAACAACAAACCTGCGGCAGTAATGGGAGACAATCATGTATGTCCCATTCCACCGAATACGGGTCACATCACTTCTTCGCCTTTCATTCTTGGAAGTGCAACCGTATTGATCAACAACAAACCCGCCTTGCGCGTTGGCGACACTTGTGTATGCGGCGCATCGTCGGCAGTGGGACAACCAACAGTAATGATCGGATAAAACATTTTTGATTATGGCAAGCGAACAAACCCTTCAGCAAATATTCGATACCGGCGGCTTTCTCGGACAAGGTTGGTCATTTCCTCCAACATTCGTCAAGGGCACCGACACTGTACAACTCGTGAAAGCGGATGAAGACATCCAACAAAGCTTGAACATCATTTTGTCAACAACACTTGGTGAACGTGTGATGCGTTCCGATTTCGGAGCTAATCTTGATCAGCAAATTTTCGAACCGATGGATGCCGCTTTTCAACCTTTTGTTACAGGTATTATTCGCCAAGCAATTATTCGATTTGAACCTCGCATTGATCTTGATAGCGTTGATGTCGATATCACTCCAGAAGAAGGAAGAATAGTGCTCACAATAAATTACACCATCATTTCGAACAACACGCGCTCGAATATAGTTTATCCATATTACCTCACAGAAGGAACAAACGTGTCACAATGAGCGATAACAGCTGTAACAATAAAAATCCCCTGCAACGGGATGGTACGAGTCAGGCACAACGCCTGCTTGCCGCCCTTCTGCCTTCGTATGTGCTGGTGGATGAGCGCAAGTTGGATGACCTCGTTGCGTTTACCCAGGACTTTGCCTCGCAGATCAACTATTTTAATCTGGCAGATGCTCCCGATGGGGATTGGGTTGGATTTTTCACCAAAACAATTTCTGAAGATCAACGTACGGAGCCGCATTATGCCCTGTTCATTGCTTTCCTCGAATTATTCGCGATTGCACAGAACGACCTGAATACAATTACACAACGTCACCTCGATTTTTATTATCGCGAGGTGTTGAATCTCACCGAGAATCCAGCGGTTCCCGATCAGGTTTATATCATTTTCAAACTTGCGGATCAACTTTCCGAAGCGCTTGTTGCAAAAGGAAAAGAGCTGGATGCGAAAAAAGATGCGACCGGTGTAAATCTTGTTTACGATACCGATAAGGATCTTGTCGTCAATCAGGGATTGGTGCAGAGTTTGAAAGCGGTCTTCATCAATCGTCCGATCGATGAACATCCACTTCCAATTCCACCTTCCACCACTCCACCGCTTCTCGAATATCCCGATCCGATTCCGGTTCCCGATCCAACATTGCCTCCACCTGCAACCATTGATAACGCATGGAGAATTTATTCTTCCCCGATTGCAAATTCCGCAGATGGTCTCGGCGCAGATATTGAAGGCGATGAAAAACGCTGGCGCATTTTCGGCAGACCGGAACCTGTGAACAATGCACCTGACCGTCCGCAAGCGGAAGTTGGATTTGCGTTTGCATCTCCCCTGCTCTTTCTTGCCGAAGGAACACGTACTGTAACGATTCGCATCAATTCATTGCGACAAGACATTCTCAGTTCTGCAAATATCTCGGCAGCTGTAGAACAAGCATCCTTTTATCCTTCCACAGCATCAAGCCGTGCGCTTTCCAATCGACTCCTGTCCACTCCTGTTTCAGCAGCAACCGCATCGACTTTTTACGCATCCGCAATTGCATCATTCGTTGCGAATGTCAATAATGATGCATTGGCAGGAGCCGTGAATGTTTATTTCAGTGGTGAAAAAGCATGGATCGCTCCGGAAACTGAAACGTCAACTTATTATGATGTCAATGGGGATTTTGTAATTGTGCGTACCATTACCATGGGACAGAAACCGATTGTGGCTTATGATCAATCCGTTCTCCTGCAACCCTTCAATACACAATGGCCTGTTGTCAAGATCACTCTCAATCCCGATCATCCAGCCACTCCATACATCTATGCCGACCTGAGCAAAAAAACAATTTTCACGGCAGATCTTACGGTTGAAGTGGAAGATGTGAAAAATATAATTGTGCAAAGCGAGGATGCCTTGCTCGCAACTGAAAAACCATTTCCGCCTTTTGGCACAAAACCGGTTGTCGGATCGACATTCTACATTGGCAGCAATGAGATTTTCCAGAAACAGCTTTCACGCCTTGATGTAAATATCACTTGGCATGGATTACCCGATGCTTCCGCTGCACCGAATGGTTTTGAAGATTATTATAAGAACTATTTGCCTACAGGCGAGAATGTAAAACGCCAAACGGGCAAATTCAATGTTGATGCCGCCATCATTGACAAACAATCCTGGCAGATATTGAACTACAGCAATTCAGGATATGGGCTATTCCAATCTGAAAGCGACGGCAGTCTTGCCAATCAAATCAACATTTCATTCAGACAGGGATTTTTGGAAAGTGTTCCGCGTGATCCGGAAATGGATCCCGTAACCGAATTCGGAGCAACAACCAAAAAAGGTTTCATGCGCATGACACTTGCCGATGTGGATTTTGGCGGCAGCATTTTCCAGAACTCTTATGCACAGCAGGCGATTTGGCTGGCAACGGGTGTGAAGCAAGGAAATCTCAACGGTTCAATAGCCGGTGACACAGCTCACAACCTTGCATCAAATGATCCGAATTTCAACGCAACACTCGGTCTTCCGAACAATCCGTATATCCCAACCGTCAAGGAAATTTCTGTCAACTACACTTCAACGCAAACCATCAATCTCACCCGCCAATCAACAGACAGTGCCAACAAGGTGGATTTCGATTTGCGTGTTGAACAGTTTTTCCATGTGATGCCTTTCGGTGTTGCGGAAAACCATCCTTACATCACGAAACAAACGACCAACATCAATCTGCTTCCACAATTCGATGATGAAGGTGCATTGTATATCGGTGTGAGTGCACTTGTTCCGCCACAAAACCTTTCATTGCTTTTCAAGGCTGCCGAAGGAAGTTCGGATCCCGATCTTGAAAAACAGAATGTGAAGTGGAGTTACATGTTGAACAATGAGTGGTATGACTTCACCCAATTGCAAATCATTTCCGACGCAACGAATGGTCTGCTCACTTCCGGCATCATCACGTTTGACCTTCCAAAACTTTTCAATAGTGACAATACCGCATTGCCTTCCGGATTATTCTGGTTGCGCGCTTCCGTTGCGCATAATTCCGCTGCAGTTTGCGACCTGATTGATGTGGTTGCCCAAGCGGTGACTGCAACATTTGCCGACAATGGCAATGATCCGAACCATCTTCGTGTTCCTTTGCCTGCCAACACGATAAGCGGTTTTGTGGAATCGGATGCAGCCATTGACAAGATCACACAACCTTACGCGTCATTTGGTGGACATATCAAGGAACAGAGCAACGAGTTTTATACCCGGGTGAGTGAACGCCTGCGTCACAAACACCGCGCAATAACAATTTGGGATTACGAGCATCTTGTGTTGCAACAATTCCCGACGATCTATAAGGCAAAATGCCTCAACCATACGAGTTACGATTCCATCACCACCATTCGTGAACTTGTGCCCGGTCATGTTTCATTAGTCATCATTTCCAATCTGCATAATGTCAATGCCGTTGATCCGCTTCAACCGAAAACCAGTTTAATTCTGCTGACGGAAATTCAGGAATATATCCAGACAATTTATCCGCCTGCAGTAACATTGAACGTACGCAATCCGATTTACGAAGAGATACGCGTCGATTTCAATGTGCGTTTCCGTCCGGGATTCGACAATGGTTTCTATGGTAAACTGTTGAATGATCAAATCAAGCAATTCCTTGCACCGTGGGCATACGATACAAAAGACATTGCTTTCGGTGGAGTGATCCACAAATCCATGATCATCAATTTTGTGGAGAAGCTTCCTTATGTTGACTTTGTCACCTGCTTCAACATGGATCAGATTATCCCTACCGGAAAAAATCTGCCCCCGACTATCTTGAGCAACATTGAAGAAGCTGTCACCTCCACTTCAGCATCCATTCTCACATCGGCAGCTTCACACAATATTGTAGTGCTCGAAACGGATGATTGCGATTGCGACGACAACCTGGTGTTGACACCATTCCTAAACCCTGATCAACCATGCGATGATTGCGGACAGAACAACGAACTCGTTGAAAACGGAATCGCTGCTGATGTAATCGGAACAACATTCATCGTCGGACACAAACCAAGGGAAGGTGTCGATTTCTGGATCATCGAAAAAGATTTTGAAGTACAATAAAATATAAAACTAGATTACCATGCCTCAACAACACAGAGATTACCTCATTTCAAAATTTCTTGATGGAGAAATTCCAACACAGGAAGATTTTCAGGATACGATCGACTCCGCCTTCAATAAGTTAGATGATGGACTGACCAGCTATCAATTCGATACGCCAACCGGAACGAAAAAATGGTTCGGCATAAATGAAACTGTTCCGAAAACCCTGCTCACCATAAAAGGTGACTCAACGGCAAATGAATTGATTTGCCTCGAGAGCAATGACGGTACGCAACAGTGGAACATCAATCTGAATCCAACCAATGCACAGTCGCATGGCTTCAGTATCGACAATTCATCGAACGGTTCAAGCACAAGCAATTTCTTCATTGGCCTCACCGGAAATGTGGGAGTCGGAACAATTGCACCGATCGAAAAATTCCATGTTGTCGACAATAAAGACGGTGGTGAAGCGTCGGTATTGGTCACCAATCTTGCCACCGGACTCGAAGGTTTTAAACTTGCAGTCATTGACGACAATGCTGTTTCGAATCGTGTCGGGGCATTTGGATTGCTTGAAAAACAGGGAACAACCATATTCGAACGTTTTACCGTTTTGCCGGAAATCATTACGCCCGTAAACTCTTATTTGTTTTCCGGCATCAATGAACCGAATCCAACC
>CAYMZV010000137.1:9814-10437 GCA_964394965.1 uncultured Chryseobacterium sp. | reverse complement strand
CTACCGTTGAAAGTGGCTGTAGACCTATATACACCGGCTACGAAAACATCGGTGCTGGTTGCAGCTACGCAATTTGAAAAATCACTCAATGATCCGCCACCGTATACTGCCCATAAGAATGTGCCACTTGAATTTGTTTTTGCAACATAAGCATCGGAGAGTGTACCGGAGATGGTTGGAAATGTAAAGCCGCCAAAAATCCCACTGCCATTGCTGTAATCGCCAACCATATAGTTATTGCCGGCTGGGTCAGTGTCTATGCCCCAAGAATGTTCTGCTCCAGTACCACTTGATTTGACAGCCCAAGGCCATCCTTGAGCAAAGGCCGTATTTGCCGAACCTATCAGCAAAATCGCCAAGACCATTTTTAAAATTCTTTTCATTGGAATGAGTTTTAAGATTATTTCTTCCGGTAAAGGAAAGTCAGGCGTATAAGAAATAATATCCCCAACCAATAGACGGCCTGAATAGGGAAATGGATGGCAATATTTGAAAATGGTTGGAAAGGAGGATGAACCGCATTTGAAATCACAGGACAGCTTTCCTAAAACACAGATTTCAAAAACGGTAACAAACCATTCTTCTTGAGAAAACAAAAAGGGGATTTGGCTTTTAATATTGTA
>CAYMZV010000137.1:0-9804 GCA_964394965.1 uncultured Chryseobacterium sp. | reverse complement strand
CCGACATCAAGACATAACCACCGTCGCCCTTGACATATTTTTTTACATGTGCTAGATTGATGAGGGAGGAATTGTGAACACGGAAAAAATTATAATCGGAGAGCAAGTCCTCGAATTCCTTCAGGATGCGCGACACAACCAGTTTCGTTCCGCTGGAAAGCGTAATGTGCGTATAACTTTCATCAGCCGTGCATTTCACGATTTCCGCTGCGTGGATCATTTGCAATCCGTCGAAAGTGGGAACGGCGATTTTGGCCGACTTGCTTTTCAGTTTCAACACGGAAAGCAAAAGTTCCACTTCTTCCGATCGGTTTGCCTGTGTCCTTTTTTTCTTCGCGGCAATTTTTGCAACGGCATTTTTCAAATCATCCACATCCACCGGTTTCAGCAGGTAATCGAGCGCACTGTATTTGATGGCCTTGATGGCATACTGATCATAAGCGGTGATGAAAATGACATCGAAATCAGGATCTTTTATTTTTTCGAAAAGTTGGAATCCATTTTCGAAAGGCATTTCTATATCGAGGAAAACCAATTCGGGCGATTCCTTTTCAATGGACTTGACCGCACTCTTCACTGAATCGCAGAGATCGGTAACAGCAAGCCAAGGGCAGTGTTTGGCAATGAGATTATGTAAGGTAATCCTGCTTTTCTCCTCGTCGTCAACTATAATTGCCTTTGTCATGAATTTTAAAAGCGGGCTTTTTCCTGCAAATGGATATTGGATTTGAATGATTGTTTCGTCATACTTCCGCAACGGAAAAATAAGTGACGTGAATTTAAGAAATATATGACGAAGGGATTTGGATCTCCACACACGTTCCGCGCGCTTCACCTTTTTCATCATGGAGATCGGTAATCCGTACACTCATGTTGCTGTTGGTGACATGATTGATGATGTCGAGACGTTCTTTTGTGTTTGACATTCCAACCGATTCGTGACGGTGATCCGGATTTTTCAACTCGCGCGATTTCTGCCGGCCTATTCCATTGTCTTCCACAATGCAATGCAACACTTCGTTTTTCATTTCAAGGGAGACCGTGATTTTTCCGTTGCCGTTTTTATGCATGATGCCATGCCAGATCGAATTTTCCACGTAGGGTTGAATGAGCATCGAGGGAATCTGCGTGTATTGGGTATCCACATTTTCATGCACGCGAATCTCATATTCAAAACGTGTTCCGAAACGCAAGGCTTCCAGATCGAGATAAAGTGTGAGCGCCTCTATTTCATTCTTGATTGGAATGGAAGTGAGTTTCGAGTTGTCAACGACATAACGGATGAGTTTCGCGAATTTGGAAAGGTATTTTTGCGAGGAGTCGGGATCGTTGTTGGTAATGAAATACTGAACGGAATTGATGGAATTGAAAACAAAATGCGGATTCATTTGCGCACGCAACGCATTCAATTCGATGGCGGCAATACGGTTTTGCAAGACCGCCTTTTTCTGGTCTTTTGCACGTATGACATCCAAACGGATTTTGAAAACAACAGCGATGAGAAACGATAAAAAGATTCCTGCAACAATCCTGAATGTCCACGTTTGCCACCATGCAGGCAAAATTGCAAATGAAAATGAAGCGGGTTTTTTACTCCAATAACCATCATTGTTCCGTGCATAAACAACGAAACGATAATTTCCCGGTGGCAGGGTTTGGTAATTGACAGATGTGTAAGGCGTGTAAATCCAATTCGAATCGATCCCTTCCATTTTGTATTTGTATTCCATCCGTCCCGGATTCTTGTAGGATAATCCGATAAAACCGATGTTGAAATAATTCCGGTAATAGGGAAGTGCAAATGCGTTTTGACTTGACAATGTATCGCCGTTTACCAATGTGTTTGTAATGTAAACCGGAGGAGGGCTGTTGTTGTTTTGAATGTCGTTCGGATCAAAAATGGAAATGCCGTCGTTGTGCACCAACCATAATTTTCCACCCTGATCGATGATGTTATTGATTTCATCGGTAAACAAACCGTTTTTTGAAGTATAGGTTTCAATCGTGTACTTGAATTCGTCTCCCGGCACAATCACGATTTTACTCAAGCCATTGTTTGTTCCCACCCAAATCACATTTCCGGAATCGATGAAAATCGTACGACACATATTTCCCGCCAACCCGTCTTTCAGCGTGATGTTGAAATAATCATTTCCCCTTTTGATGATCACGCCATTCCCGCGACTTGCCATCCAGATGCTTCCGTCGGACGCTTCCCGCACTTCAACAATTCTTGCATGTTGCAATGGATTCGTTTTCCCTTCAAACACAAGTCCGGATATGGAATCGTAAGTCCATATTCCTTCCGACGGACAAATCCAGACTTTGCCTGTGTGGTCCTCGTAAATATTATCTGCATAAAATGAAATCGGGATTTGTCCGATGATTTCAAAATCGGATGAAAGCTTAAGTTTCACCAAACGATGGAGTTGGAGTGCCCATATATTTCCATCGCGTGAAGGGATGATTTTTTTGCTTCCTTGCGCCCAGGTTTTTTCTACGGAAAGTTTATTGATGTCGAAAGAGAATGTATTCAAGATGGTGCCGATAAATAAAATGCCGCTTGTATCGGAATAAAATATGTTTGACACACGATTTGTCCTTGAGGAAAAAACAGTGTCCCGGTTGAATGCAACATTCTGCACCTGTTGTTTTTCGATCAATGAAATTGTTCCATCGAGATGGCCGCAGATTGTTTTGTCTCCCGCTTTTGTCACGCATGATATTTTGCTTTCGGAAAGCCCATCGCTGTGTGTGTAATAAAGGAAATTCCGGAAGGGAACATAAAAAACGCCATTCCCTTCGGTACAAAACCACAATCCGTTTTCATGATCCTGGCAAATCGAGGTAACCACTTTTCGATCCAGTTTTGAAATGGTGGATACGGCCGAAAAAGTATTGTCGGCATATTGTTTTACCCCATCATAGCTTCCCATGAAAATATTCCCGTTATTCTCTTCAAGCGAACAGATGATGATCGAGTTGATTTTCGTTTTGGAAATGACTCCTCCGGAATTGAATCGGATGATGAATTTGTCAATGGTCGCCACAAAAGTTCCATCACCCAATCGAATAACGGCATAACGCACCTGATCACCCTGATTGATGTTGATCGGGACATTGTATTGCTTGACAAATTGCCGGTTGTAAACATCGATGTCGAATGCTCCCCGTGCATATCCTCCATAAATGAAATTGCCGCCGTCAAAAAGCAATAAATAACCGTGCGTCGATTTTATGGGAATCATTTTTACATTTTCGTCTTCCCAACCCGGAGCGATTTTCAGGATATTGTCGTTCAATGTTCCCGCCCAAATCGTATCTCCCCGATCTATGAATAATGAAACGACAAGATTGTTGCGCAACAATTTTTCAAGTTTTGAATTGCAGTGAAGCGCATGCATCTTTTCATTTTCGTAATAGGATAATTTTCCTGAAAATGACCTGAACCAAATTCGCCCCTTGTCATCCTGCACAAGTCCGAAAATGCTGTTGTCCGCCAATCCGTTTTCCGTGCTGAAATTCTTGAATTCATAACCGTCGAAACGACTTACGCCGATATCTGTCGTGAACCACATATAACCTGCGGCATCCTGCATCATGGCATACACTTCGGAACTCGGCAGCCCGTCCTTGACATTGTAATTCTTAAACTGGTAGAATTGTGCTCCCGCAGGAATTGCGCCGAACACAAAAAGAAAGAGCAGGCATTTATTCATTCGGGAAAAAACGGATCTGCAAAAATTCCTTTTCACGGTTATTGTAAATTTTATTCCTCAATGAATTTCAAACGCCAAATGTAGAATAAAAGGATAAGTGGGGGAAAGCGGTTTTGTTTACCCGACTTGGAAAACAAGTTCATAAAGCATATCGTTGCATTCTGAAGATGGGACGCCATGAAAAACAATATCCTGATTTTATTTTTATTCCTTTTTGTTCATGTGCACGCTTCGGAGAAATCGGGGATGTGGTATTCGCGCGGGAATTTCTATCGCATTGAGGATGGAATACCCGATACAACGCGGTATTTGGGTTGCAATGGAATGACCGGTCATTTTCTTGAGCCTTACATGGGTTGGTCGCGCATTCCGGAACAATGGGAGAACATTTCCTCACCGTATAAAATGCTTCCCGGCGACTCCGGAATATTCATCCGAACGCAAGGTGTGGATGCGTGGTACAATGGAAATAAATGGGAGCTTCTTCAAATCAATGGAAAACAAGTCAGCCCATTCCTCTATGATTGGATATTTGCCTATCAACCGACAAATCCAAAAACAGGAAAACCCGAGATTTTATTTTTTGTCAGACAAGGAGAGAAATGGGGTGTTGTAAATTCTTCCGGAAAAGAATTGATTCCGATTGAATATGAAATTCCAATTGCGGAAGCTTTTTATAACGACAGCAATCTGATCAACCAAAAAGAATTCGGTCAGCGATGCCGTGAAATAATGAATGATACCAATTGCAGTTTTTTCCTGCAGCACGATGGCGTTTTCAGGATGCCGGGAATCAATCACAGTTTGATCATGATGAAAGACGGGAAGTACGGATCAGTTGACACGACAAATGGAAAAACACTCATCCCATTCATTTATGAAGCGATCAATGTGGGTGAAACGGGAATTTATATAGTGAGGAAAAATGGGAAGTATGGATACATAAATGATTCGGCAGTGGAAATCATCCCGTGCACGTATAATTTCGCAGATCCTTTTTTCAAACAGGATAATGGTGAATTTGAGGCCAACGCCTATGATAAACACGGCTGCAACATCATCACCATTACCGTTTCCGGGAAAATAGAAAAGCACCACGCGATCTGCGACTTCTGATTTTTACCGGAATGATTCCGCCGGCTTTCAAAAATTTTCCAGAAAAATTACGTCGTCTTCCTGTAATTCAAAACCGCCCACGTGTTGAGCACAAACCCAATGAGGAATACGCACAGGATATGTATGCGTATGTCATGCAACCCGCTGCCCTTGATGACGATCATGCGCATGACATCGATGAAATAACTTACGGGGAAAAGATGCGTTACGAATTGCGCCCAACCCGGCATGCTGTCGATCGGTGTATAAAGACCACTCATCATGTTGAACACCATCATGAATAAAAACATGAGCGAATTGGCTTGCTGCTGTGTTTCCGTGTACGTGGAAATGAGCAATCCGAAACCGAGTATGGCAAACAGGAAGACGTATAAAAAAAGATAGAGCAACGCAATATTTCCCAATGGAACAATGCCATAAATCGCCCAAGCGATGAACAAACCGACAGTGAAAACAATTCCACCCATGACCATGAAGGGAATGAGTTTTCCCAAAATGAATTCATACTTTTTAATCGGCGTCACATTGATCTGCTCGATCGTCCCGATTTCCTTTTCCTTCACAATGTTGAATGCCGCCGACAATCCGGCGACACCGGTAACGAGTGAAACCAGGATGGCGGGAACCATGAATATATAATAGGTCAATGCGGGATTGTACCAATAGGAAGAAACCACATCGATGGTGGGCGAGACGAAAGTCCGTTGCGGTTGCACCCATTCCAAACGGATATCATTGTTGTAATCATTGATGATGCCGCTCAAATAACCGAAACCGATGCTCGCCTTTACCCCGTTGATCGCGTTTACCTCTATGCCTATTTTCTGTGTGCTTTCGCGGATGAGATTCTTTTCGAATCCCGATGGAATTTCCAATACCAGATCCGCCTTGTCATTTTCAATCATGGCTTCTGCCTTTGAATTGAAATCGGTGTAACAGGCGAGTTTGAAATAACCGGAAGACAGGATCTTATTGGAAAGTTTTTGCGAAACAGTGGAATGATCGTGATCGACGATGGCAATGTTCACATTCTTGATGGTGTAGTTGGCCGCCATCGGCAACAAAATAAGTTGGATGGCAGGCGCAATGAAAAGTCTTCCCGTGAATCCCTTGTCACGGAACATTTGCCTGAATTCCTTCTGCAATAAAAAACGTAGTGCTCTCATTATTCCAAACGTATTTTAAAATTTCTGAGACTGAGAACCGTGAAGAAAACCGTCATGCACGCCAGGATAAGCGTTTCTTTCCAGATGGAGGCGAAGCCAAGTCCCTTCAACATCACATCCTTGACGATCACATAATACCATCTCGCAGGAACGATGTTTGAAATCACTTGCAATACGACGGGCATGTTTTCTATCGGGAACATGTAACCGCTCAACAGCATGGTCGGAAGCATCATGCCCAACATGGAAGCGAACATCGCAGATTGTTGCGATGAGGTGATGGTGGAAATGAGCAAGCCCAATGCAAGAGCGGTGATGATCAACAAAATGCTTTCGCCGAAAAGGAGTGCGATGCTTCCCTTGATCGGCAAGTCAAGTGCATAGACACTCAATAAGAGTATGGCGCACAGATTGACGATGGAGAGGATGAGGTAAGGAATTGCCTTTGCGACAATCACCATCAACGGTTTTACCGGCGACACCAAAAGGATTTCCATCGTTCCCATTTCCTTTTCGCGCACAATCGATACCGATGTCATCATCACACAAACCAAGAGCAGTACCATTGCCATTACACCCGGAACAAAATTGGGAGCGCCTTTCAAATCGGGATTATACAGCATCCGCACTTCGGGTTGAATGGTGTAGGGGATGGGAGCGGTTGGCGCCAATTGCATTTGATATGCGGTGACAATGGAGTTGATATAATTTGTAAGGGTAACGGCGGTATTCGGATCGGCAGCGTCGGCAATCACCTGGATGGATGCCTTGTTCGAATGCAACAGGTCATTGTTGAAGTTGTCTGGAAACACAACCGCCAATTTTATTTTCCCTTCCTTGAATGCGGCGTCAATCTGTGAAGGCGTTTTCAATCCCTTTTGCACATGGAAGAATTTGCTTCCTTCCATCTTGTCAATGATCTGTTGTGATGCCACGTCGTTTGCATTGTCGACCACGGCAATATTCGCATTCTTGATTTCGTTCGTCAACGCAAAACCGAAAAGGACAATCTGAATGACAGGCAGGCCGAAAAGCATGACAAGCGTTTTCGGATCCCTGAACACATGGGCGAATTCCTTTTTGATGAATGAGAATAGTTGTTTCATGTTGGCTATTGGCTATTTGCCGTTGGCTGTTGGCTTTTTATCCTGTTATGAATGCGAAATCATTTCATGTTGGCTATTGGCTATTTGCCGTTGGCTGTTGGCCTTTTATCCTGTTATGAATGCGAAATCATTTCATGTTGGCTGTTGGCTTTTTATTCTGTTGATGAATGCGAAAATCATTTTTATTTCCTCTACAAGAAGAGTATCGGCTTCAGTTATCTCGTCGGATTTTATCCACGTCATTTCATTTGCAATCACATAATAGGTTTGAAGTTCAAAAGCCGAACCGATTGCAATTTCAAGAAAGCGGATATACTCCTTTTCACTGTTCCGACTGCTGCCTTCGGCAATGTTTGCAGGAATTGAAACGGCAGCTCTTGTCATTTGAGAAATGATGCCATATTTTTCTTCCTTGGGAAATTGTTTTGCCAATTGATAAGTCATCTTGACCAGGTCAATTCCTTTTTGCCAAATTCGTAACTCCTTAAAATTCTTCATTCCTCTTTTTTTAACTATAAGCCAACCGCCATCAGCTAATCAGCCGATCTCTTTGCCTGTCTGGCGAGTTTATAAAATACCTCATCAATGGATGCCGCCGAATAAGTTTTCCGCAATCCCGCAGGCGAATCGAGAGCCTCTATCCTTCCATCCACCATGATCGAAACACGATTGCAATATTCCGCTTCGTCGAGATAGTGTGTGGTGACAAAAATCGTAATGCCTCTATCGGCTGCATCATAAATCAAATCCCAAAACTGTCTTCGCATGGAAGGATCCACTCCGCCGGTTGGCTCATCGAGAAAAACAATTTTCGGTTGATGCACGATTGCAACTGAAAAGGAAAGTTTCTGTTTCCATCCCAGTGGCAATGAACGCACCAGTTTGTTTGCCTCGTTGTGCAACCCCAATTTTTCAATCAGCTCTTCGCTTTTTTCTTTTATCCGTTGATTGCTCAAGCCGTAAATCCCACCGTAGAATTCAATGTTCTCTTTCACCGTCAAATCTTCATACAGTGAAAACTTCTGGCTCATGTATCCGATATTCTGTTTTATTTCATCCGGTTTTTTATACACATCAAAACCCGCCACATGAGCCTCGCCCGAAGTGGGAATGGAAAGTCCGCAGAGCATACGCATGGCCGTTGTTTTTCCTGCGCCGTTTGCACCGAGAAAACCGAATATCTCTCCCTTGTGAACGTCGAATGTTATTCCATCCACAGCCACAAAATCGCCAAAACGTTTGGTGAGCTTATTGGTGCTTATTACCGTCTCGTTCATCTTGCTCTTTTAATAATCGGATAAAACAATCTTCCACCGTTGGCTGTATGGCCATGAACTCGATGTCGGTGTGGCCTTTTTCTTGCAAATATTTCCGCACACCCTGTTCATCGCTTGTAATGGACAAATGCAAATATTCGCCGAACGTGTAACAATTGATGGTGCCGGAATAAGCGCGCAAGTCGAGAAGCAAATGATAAATGGAATTCGACTTGACAGCGTAAAGTTGTTCGGGATAAGCCTTGATGGTATTTTCGGGTGAAGCGATGGACAACACTTTTCCATTCAGGATAAGTCCGATGCGATCGCACAATGTGGCTTCATCCATATACGACGTGGAAACAAGAATTGTAATGCCCTCCACTTTCAAACGCTTGAGCATTTCCCAGAATTCCCTTCGGGAAACCACATCGACACCTGTTGTGGGTTCATCCAGAAAAAGCACTTTCGGTTTATGGATGAGTGCACAACACAACGCCAATTTCTGTTTCATCCCACCGGATAATTTTCCGGCACGCCGATGTTTGAACGGTTCGATCTGCACATAAATATCCTTGATCAACTTGTAATTCTCCTCGATGCTTGTATTGAATACGGTCGCGAAAAAATTCAAATTCTCCTCGACAGTCAGATCCTGATACAATGAAAATCGCCCCGGCATGTAACCCACAATGCCGCGTATCGCCTTGAAATCCTTTACAACATCCAAACCGCCGACAGTTGCATCGCCCTTGTCGGGAAGCAAAAGTGTAGTGAGTATCCTGAAGATGCTGCTCTTTCCCGCTCCGTCCGGACCGATCAATCCGAAAATTTCGCCTTCCTCTACGGAAAATGATACATCATCCACTGCAAGGACAGTGCCCTTGTTGTATGTTTTGGTAATGTTATTTAATGTTATCGCATTCATCTATTCAAATGGGAATAGTGTAAAAAACAATTGCCAGAAGCAAACCGAATCCGATTCCCTGAATGATCATCCGCTGTGCTTTTGTCCGGTCCTTTCGGTAATCTTCCTTTTGTTCAACAGTGAATGTTTTGCCCAGTTCCCCGAAATTGAAAATCCCTTTCATTCCGAATCCGACACAAAACTTATTATACCATTGCAGAAAACTCACGCCGAATGCGGATGCGGGGATGAACAAGACCAAACGCCAGATTTTATGAACATGGATCATTGGCAGAAAAACAATTAGCGCCAGCATCAATGCACCGGAAAAAATGGCTCCATTCCTTCTCGCCCTTATTTCCTGTGGACCGATGTTGCATGTTCCAGGTATGTATTCCGCTTTGGCGCTCATTTTATTCAGTGTTATTGCATTCATTCAATATGATTGTTCTATCAATCAGTCAGGCTCACTTCACCGTACATTCCTATTTTCAGGAATCCGTCATTGACCACCCTTATTTTTATGGCGTACAC
>CAYMZV010000136.1:0-10485 GCA_964394965.1 uncultured Chryseobacterium sp. | reverse complement strand
GATAAACAACCTGTAGGATTATTCGAACACCAATTCCCTTTCACAACCCACAGTTTCAAATTGCAAGCCGGTGATTGGATCTATGCCATCACCGACGGCTACGGCGATCAGTTCGGTGGACCCTCCGGAAAAAAATTCAAGTTGAAACAATTGCGTGAAATCGTACAAAAACTTTCCTCAAAAAATCCTGCCGAACAGAAAGAGGAATTATTCCGCAAGTTGCAGGATTGGAAAGGCGCACTGGAACAAGTGGATGATATTACCGTAATCGGAATAAAAATCTAGAAAGGCATTTTCGATTTGTTGATTGCCGGTTTTCAATTCCAATTGCAATCGCAAATCCGAAATCATTCCGCCTGTTTGTTGATCATGGCGAGATAGGTGTCCACTTGCCGGAGAAAGAATTTCAATCCTTTTTCTTTCGGCGATTCAAAAAGCAAATCGTGGATATAATCGTTTTCCTCGAAGCGTCCCAACTTGAATTTCGCGCGCGACATGGCGGCTACATACGTGAGCACGGGTTCATCATTTACATTCAAGTCAATGAAAATATCGAATTCCTCTTCAATGAAATTCGTGACAATGTGATCCGTCGGTTTGCCATACCAGTTGTGTGATTTCTTCCCAAAAAAATCATAATCCACTTTCGAGTAGGAAACATTCGGTTCTTCCTTCGTATTGTAAAATCCGATTGCTTTCACTTTCTTTTTCAATTCACGGAGATAAATCACATATTTTTTCAGCAACTCAAAATCATCCTTGTCGGTAAACTGAAAAGCGATTCCAATTGTTTTTGCAGCATCGATATTGACAGGGGTTTTCTGACGGGAAACATTTTTCGCTTCCGTTTTGATTTGCCGTTTGGCGTAATTCTTTTTTATGTTGTCTATAAAACCCACTAAACAGTTATTGTTATCAGCGATTAGCCATTAGAAATTATCATTGCATTTTCCCTCTTAACCTATCAATTAATCAATCGAAGCAGTTCCTCTTCCGAAATGATTTTCACTCCCAATTTTTCGGCTTTCTTACGTTTCTCCGGTCCCATATTATCGCCTGCAACAAGATAGGAAGTTTTGGCAGAAACGGATGCCGTATTCTTTCCACCATTCTGCTCAATGAGCGATTTCACTTCGTCGCGCGAACGTGTGAAGACTCCAGAAATCACGAACGTCAAATCTTTCAGCTTTTCACTTCGGTTCGCCAATTGCTCCTGCGAAAGTTCAAATTGCAATCCGGCTTTTTTCAAATGCCGAATCAGTTCCCTGTTTTTTTCATCGGAAAAATAATTGAGCAGACTGTCGGCAAGAATTTCTCCCACTTCCGGAACTTCCAGCAATTGTTCGCGCGTTGCATGCATGAGTGCATCCATCGATTTGAAATGGTTGGCGATTTTTTTTGCGGTGGTCTCTCCCACATGACGGATTCCAATTGCATACAACACCCTTTCAAACGGAACATTTTTCGATTCCTCGATTCCCTTGACCAGATTGTTCACCGACTTTTCCGCCATCCTTTCCAATTCGAGCAACTCCGTTTTTTTCGAATGGAGCGTATAGAGATCGGCAATGTTGTGGATCAGTTTGTTGTCGAACAATTGCGCAATCGTTTCGCCACCGAGTGAATCAATATTCATTGCACGGCGGCTTACAAAATGTTCCAACTTCCCTTTTATCTGCGGCGGACAACCCGATTCATTCGGACAATAATGCTTCGCTTCGTCTTCTCCCCGCTCGAGTTTTGTCTTGCATTCGGGACAATGCGTAATGTAATGCACGGGATGTGAATGCGCGGGGCGTTTGTCCAAATCAACACCGACAATCTTCGGAATGATTTCACCGCCTTTCTCCACGTACACCATATCGCCTATGCGCACATCCAGTTTTTCAATGATGTCGGCATTGTGCAATGATGCATTTTTCACAACCGTTCCCGCCAATTGAACGGGCTCAAGATTGGCAACAGGTGTAATCGCACCCGTTCTTCCGACTTGATACGTGATGTCCAACAATTTTGTGGAAACACGTTCCGCCTTGAATTTATAGGCAATCGCCCAACGCGGCGATTTTGCAGTGAAGCCCAATGTTTTCTGTTGATCGTAAGCATTCACTTTTATCACCACACCATCAATATCGAAATCAAGCTTGAAACGTTCCTTGTTCCATTTCGCAATGAATTTCATCACGCCATCAAGTCCATGGATTTTTTGTGTGTATTCAGGAATCTTGAATCCCCAATGACGGGCGGCTTCAATGCTTTCGAAATGTGTCTTGAAAGAAATATTTTCGCCAAGCAACATGTACATGTACGCATCCAATTGGCGCGATGCAACCACAGCGGAGTCCTGCATTTTCATCGTACCGGAAGCTGCATTTCTCGGATTGGCAAGGGGTGCTTCACCGATTTCCTCTTTCTCCCTGTTGAGTTTATCGAAAACGCTTCTCGGTAAAATGACTTCTCCGCGGATTTCAAAATTCTCCGGCCAATTCCCTTTCTTCAATCGCAACGGAATGCTTCCGATTGTTTTTGCATTCGTCGTCACCTCATCACCCTGTATGCCATCACCTCGCGTAACCGCCTGCACGAGTTTTCCGTTTTCATAACGCAACCCGATTGCAAGTCCGTCATATTTCAATTCGCAAACATATTCCACATTTTCAACTCCCAACCCTTTTTTCACACGCTCGTCAAATTCGGCAAGTTCCTCTTCGCTGTACGTATTTCCCAATGAAAGAAAAGGATACCGATGCTTGACATTGACAAATTCTTTCGTCACCTGTCCACCCACTCGTTGGGAAGGCGAATCGGGAAACAAAAATTCCGGATTCTCCTTTTCCAATTTCATCAGCTCTTCCAACAACTTGTCAAAATCAAAATCAGAAATGGAAGGTTCAGACAAAACGTAATACCGATAATTGTGCTCGTCTATTTCGCGACTGAGTTCCTCAATGCGTTTCCTGATTTCTTCTTTCGTCATGAATGGGCGTTCTTGGCTGATTTGACAATCGCTGTCCTCTACAGTTTCACGAAGATAAGTTTTTGATTAATTTTTCACGGTCCCGAGGATTGAAAAAACAGAACCGTCCGCCGATTTAACAGTTATTGGAAAAACATTCATTGTCATGCAAATGTCACGATCATTGTTTTTTACATGATTACATTTGACCATTGAATCAAATCAATGCTGCGTAAAATGAATATTCGTCTTGCCTTTCTCTTTTTGCTTTGTGCAATTGAAGTGAAACCAATTTTTGCTGCACCGGTTTTCAGGGATTCCATTGCCAATCTCATTTTCGAAAAACACATTTTCACTTCGGGAAAAGATACGTTGCGTTACCGGCTGTTGCGTCCGGAAAAAGAAGTTGCCGATAAAAAATATCCCCTGTTGCTTTTTTTTCACGGTGCCGGTGAACGGGGAAATGACAACGAATTGAATCTCGTTCACGTTCCGGAATTACTGACAGACTCTGCAGGAAGAAAAAAATATCCTTGTTTCATTGTCATTCCACAATGTCCGCTCGATAAACGTTGGGTGGAAGTGAATTGGGGCGATGAAAAGGAAATCATGCCGAAAACAATTTCGATTACCGAAAAACTGACGATGGAATTGGAAGACAGTCTGCAAAAAAATCTTGCGGTTGATTCCACGCGGTTATACATCACCGGACTTTCCATGGGCGGGTTCGCGACATGGGATTTGATATCGCGTTATCCCGAAAAATTTGCAGCTGCTGCTCCCGTATGCGGCGGCGGTGATGAAAGTCAATCGGAAAAATTAACGCACATTCCCATTTGGGCGTTTCATGGTGAACTCGATAAAACCGTTCACACATCGCGCAGCATCAACATGGTCAACGCGGTGAATAAATGCGGCGGAAATGCAAAAATCACGCTGTATGAAAATGTGCAGCACAACAGTTGGATAAATGCATACGGCGATCCGGAACTTTTCGAATGGTTATTCCAACAGCACAAGTGACGAAGAAAAAAAACGCCCAACGAGATTTCTATCATTTTCCATTCCCGCTGGTGACGCAGGATTTATTATTTTTAACCGCTTTCCTTCCATTCGAAGCGTAAAATAATCATGTCGCGATTCCTGAAAATCATTCTCCTTTCCAGCACACTCATTTTCATCGCTGTCATTTCCATTCTGTCATTTTTTAAATCACAGGAACAAAAACGAACAACTCTTGCTGCAATTGATTCAACAATGGCAACAACAGGAAAAACAATTTGCGAAAAGGAAATTTACATTTCCGGAAATGATACACTGCCTTACCGTTTGTTCATTCCCGAAAGAATGGATCCAAGAAAAAAATATCCGCTCCTGCTTTTTCTGCACGGGGCGGCACAACGCGGAAATGACAATGAATCGCAACTTTCCGACATTCCGTATCTGTTGAAAGATTCGGCGGGAAGAAAAGATTATCCGTGTTACATTCTGGTTCCGCAATGTCCGTTGAATAAACGTTGGGTGGAAGTGAATTGGGGCGACTCGAGTGAAGTGATGCCAAATGAAATTTCAATCAGTGAAAAGTTGACAGTGAAATTATTGGGTGATCTCGAAAGAAAACTCAATGTTGATTCTTCACGGCTTTATCTTGTCGGACTTTCAATGGGAGGATTCGGGGTTTGGGATTTGATTTGCCGTTATCCTGAAAAATTTGCAGCGGCAGTTCCGATATGCGGCGGTGGCGATGAGCGGCAAGCGAAAAAAATAATCCAAGTGCCCATCTGGGCTTTTCATGGAGGCCTCGATTACGTTGTGAAGCCCTGTCGCAGCATAAATATGGCGAATGCGGTGAATGCAGCCGGAGGGAATGCCAAGCTGACGATTTATCCGAAAGAATATCACGCGGGTTGGAATGCCGCCTTTGCGGATCCGGAATTATTCAAGTGGATATTCGCACAACGGAAAAAATAAAATTCCTATTCCAGTTCTCCCAACAAGAATTTCCTCAACATGCCGAGTGCGGTAACGGATGCGCGCAGGATATTCCTTTCGCGGTTATCGCCGAATTGAAATTTTTTCGCCACCACTTTTCCTTTTCCCGCGACTGCAATCCAAACTGTTCCAACCGGTTTCTCATCCGTTCCGCCTGTTGGTCCGGCAACACCTGAAACCGAAATGGAAAAATCAGTCTTGAATTTTTCAAGCACTCCGGTTGCCATCTCTTTCACCGCATCTTCACTCACCGCTCCGAATTTCGTCAATGTAATTTCGGAAACGGAAAGCTGACTGATCTTGATTTCATTCGCATAGGCAATTACACTTCCCTTGTAATAATTGGAACTTCCTGCAACGGATGTGATCAAATGCGCAATCATTCCACCCGTGCAACTTTCAGCGGTGGAGACAGTTTTGTTTTTCGCCAATAACAAATCGCCCACCACTTTTTCCAACTCCTCATTGTCAAATCCAAAAACATAACCGTGGATTTGCGGAAGCACTTCATCGATTTTCCGGTTCACTTTTTCCAGCACTTCGTCATGATTTTCTCCTGACGCACTCAACCGCAAGCGCACGATGGAAGGCGAAGGCAGGTACGCGAGCTTTATGTTTTCTCTTGCAAGTGAATTTTCCCACACCTCGATTTTTTCGGCAAGCATCGATTCACCGATTCCCTGTGTGAGAATGGTTCTGTGAATGATTGCCGGCAATCCGAATTTTTCGCGGAGCATCGGAAGTACCGATTCGGACATGATGCCTTTCATTTCGTAAGGAACGCCGGGCATGGACACGAAAATTTTTTCATCCACATCAAACCACATTCCCGGAGCGGTTCCGTTTTTATTTCGGATGGCGATGCAACCGTCAGGAACCTGCGCCTGCAATTTATTGATCTCGGAAGTTTCCCTACCGAAGCGTTTGAAAATTCCAACGACATCCTGGAGAATGATCTCATCCGTTCTCCACTTCATCTTAAAATAATCGCACAGTGTTTTTTTTGTCAGGTCGTCTTTCGTCGGTCCCAATCCTCCTGTGATCAAAATGATTTCTGCGCGTTTTTTCGCTGCATCAAGCGCTTCGACAATATGCGATGGGGCGTCGGAAACGGAAGTGATTTGCTTCACCTGAATCCCATTCCAACTCAACTGTTGTCCCATCCACGCCGAGTTCGTGTCAATGACCTGACCGATTAAAAGTTCGTCGCCGATGGTTATTATTTCTGCAATCATGTGCAAAGTTAGAATTTGATTGTGAGGTGAGCGAATTGTAAATCCGCCAAGTTGGGTTTTGTCATTTTACCAAAAGGATTGCGATTCAATTTGTTTTGCGTGAGGTCCGAAGGACTCCTTCGGAGGATAGCAACGGAAAGCCCACAGTGTAGCGAGGACTTGAAGAGTATAGCCCGACCTGAAAGGACACATCCAACAACTATTCACCAACCGTTAATCACTTTTTGGCAAGTTATTTGTAATATTGTTTTCGCCTCTCCTTTAGAGACGGCTAAGCAAAAGCACCAACAACTATGAAAAAGATTTTCTTCGCCGCTGCAACAGTGGCATTAATTATCACAGCATGTGATCTTAACAAAGACATCACCACTGTAAACAAGGATTTGAATACGCTCAACACCTCAACCGGTGGAACGCCTGTTTTGGGAAATTCCGACATTGTCCAGGGATTGAAAGATGCGCTTGTACAAGGGGCAAATAAATCGGCTGCGGCTGCATCGGCTGTTGACGGATTCAATAAAAATCCGAAAATCCATATCCCATTTCCACCTGCAGTTGAGAATGTAAAGGATTGGGCCATAAAATTCGGATTGCAGGCGCAAGTCGACAAGTTTGAGGAAACATTGAATCGTGCAGCGGAAGAGGCCTCTAAGGATGCTGCGCCGATTTTTGTGGATGCAATAAAAAACATCACCGTTTCCGACGGACTTTCCATTTTGCGAGGCGTTGATACAGCAGCCACACATTTTCTCCGTCAACAATGTACAGCCCCATTGAATGTGAAATTCAAACCGACTGTTCACAATGCAACTGAAAAAGTCGAGCTCACAAAATACTGGACACCGATCACGACCGCTTACAATAAAATTCCCGGACACACTGCAGTCAATACCGACCTTGACCAATACGTTTGTGATCGTGGCATCGACGGACTTTTCAAATTGATCGGTGATGAGGAAACAAACATCCGTACGAATACAGCCGCCCGCGCAACCGACATGATGAAAAAGGTTTTCGGATCAAAAGACAATCCACACAATAAATAAGTGATTGGTTATTTGCGAATAGCGAATAGAAAAAACAAAAAAAAGATCGGCAATAATTTGCCGATCTTTTTGCTTATAACCATTCGCTGATAACCGATCACTAGTAAGCTGTATACGCTCCGCTCAGATCCAAGGCTTCGAAGGTTCCGTAATGCGGTTTCAAACTCAGGACGGGAATGCGCGAGTGATTGACAATCTGTTTGGCGAGCAATCCGAGAAACAGTCCGGTCACTTGCGATTCCTGATCGGTCATGATCATGATCAAATCGGCGTCGATGCTGCTACCATATTTCAAGGCTTCAGCGGCAAGATGATCCCCTTTCACAGTGTGGCGCGAGAAAGTCAATCCCGCTTTTTCTATTGAGTGCTGAACCTGATCAAGCACGATCTGGAGTTTATCGTATTCACTCGCTTCCTTGCTTTCAAGCAATCCGAGAATGTGGAGTTTTGAATGATAGATATTGGCGAATGAAATTGCGGTTTCCACTTTTTCGCGTGAATGGGTAGAACGGTCGATAGGCAAAACAATATTGGCGAATCCCAATTTTTTTGCATGCGTCTGAACAGTGAGCACAGGACATGGGGCAAGACTCACCACCTTATGCGCGTTGCTGCCGATCATGATTTCCTCGAATCCTTTTGCACCGTGTGTTCCCATTACAATGATATCGACATCTTCATCTTTTGCGATTTGCATCACTTCCATGGCAATCTTCCCTTCCGTATTCATGATTTGCGGACGAATGCCATATTCCTTGCTGACGTGATCGGCCAGCTCGGTCAGTTTTTGCACAACAATCTTATTCACCTCGTCGCGATTGTTGATGTGCATGACGGGTTCCGGAATTTCAAAATGGTATTCTGTGAGGGGGAGCACGTGCAGCAAAATCATTTCCGCCTTTACCAGACGGGCTAAAAATGAAGCGTGTTAAATGGCGAGCATTCCTGTTTCCGAGAAGTCGGTCGGCACAAGGATTTTTTTTACATCGAGTTTCATAGCGGATTTTTTTTTGTGATTTATATCAACAAATTAATTTCAAATAATGAGAATCAATTATGATTGAATTCATGTTTATGAATGACAAAGGACAGAAAAAAACCTCTCTTATTAGGAGAGGTTTGCAACCTTTTTGTTTATCAATAAGGCAGGAATTCGGAAGTGTCTTTTTTGGGTGATGGAATGATCGAAAGAACAGGAATGTCGGAACGGTTGATGATATCCTGAGCGGCCGAACCGATGAACAATTCTGTAATGTCCTGCTCCTGCTGCGTCATGATCATGATCAAATCGCCTTCCACCTTGTTGGCGTAATCAATGATGATTTGTCCGAGCGATTCCTCTCCCTTTATTCCCTTGATGATTTCAGCCGTACAACGCACACCTGCTTTTTCAACAAAACTTTTCACTTGGGAAAGCTGGCGTGTCAAACGGTTGACAATAAATTCATCGGTGGTGAAAAGGACGGAAGCAATGCGGATATCGGCGCCATACATTTTTGCAAACTCGATTGCCTTGGCAACTTTTTCGCGTGTCTCTTTGGTAAGGTCAAGCGGCAGAACAATGTTTTTGCAACCGTCGCGATGTTGTTTTCCCTTGATGGTAATGACAGGAACCCTTGATTCGCGGACAACACGCAAAGCATTCGAACCGATAAAACGGCGACGGATTTTTCCTTTTCCACCGTTGGTACCCATCACGATAAATCGTGCATTGAGCATTTCGGCGACTTCTGCAACCTTTTCGTAAACGGATCCCTGTGCAATCAATTTTTCAGCCTTGATGTCTTTATTCGGCATATTGGCAATCAGCTCATCCATTTTCTGATGGATTTCCTTTTTCAATTCTTCATCCATTGAATCACTCTTGAAGCGGCTGAGAAGTCCACCCGATTCCACCACATATAACAATGTGATGTCACCGTTAATCATTCGTGCAACATTGGCGGCTTGTTCAAGCGCAATCTGTGACTGATCCCCGAAGTCGACGGGTACTACAATTTTGTTGGGAGTATTACTCATAGGTTATTGATTTCTACGCTGTCTGGGCGAATTAATATGTAGGGATTTAAAAGGAAGGCAAATCTACAAAAAAAGTGACAGGTGGCAAGTGCCGCACATGAAGCGGTCATGCTGTATTCCAGGCTATGTCATTGGTGATTTTCCGGAAAAATGAAAAATTTCTCCTCTCAACCGTCTCGTTTCCCGTGTCACTTGTCGCCTCCTTTTCACATCTTTGAAGAAATTTTCAATCATGAAACCAATTGCCGAATCCGAATTGATCCTGAATCCTGACGGAAGTGTTTACCATATCCACCTTTTGCCTGAACAATTGGCCGATAATGTGATTGTGGTGGGTGACCAGGGAAGGGTGGAAACGGTTTCCGCTCATTTCGACACGATTGATTTCAAGATTCAGAATCGGGAATTCGTGACACATACCGGCAATTACAATGGAAAAAAAATCACGGTATTATCCACTGGCATAGGAACGGATAACATTGATATTGTCCTGAATGAATTGGATGCTCTTGTAAACATTGATCTTCAAACCAGAACCATCAACCCCATTAAACGCAGCCTGAATATTGTCCGCATCGGCACTTCGGGGGCACTGCAGGAAAATATTCCCGTGGATAGTTTTGTGGCCTCTTCGCATGGAATGGGATTGGATGGCCTGCTGAATTATTATGCAGGACTCGATTTGTGCGACGAGCCGGCCATTGCCGAAGCCTTCATGAAACATGCCGGTTGGCAAAAAGGCCTGCCCTATCCCTATGTTGTCAAGGCATCACAAAAATTATTGAGCCAGATTGCCCATGACCAATTGCAAGGCATCACTGCCACCGCACCCGGATTTTATGGTCCGCAAGGGCGTCAATTGCGCTTGGCTCCCGCCTTGCCCGACTTGAATGAAAAACTGGGAAGTTTCACTCACGAAAACCTGCGCATCACCAATTTCGAAATGGAAACATCGGCCCTTTACGGTTTGGGGAAATTATTGGGGCACGATTGCGTTACCCTTTGTGCCATCGTCGCAAACAGGGTCGCAAGGCAATACAGCAAGGACTATAAAACCGCAATAGACAACCTCATTTCCCTGGTTCTTGAACGTTTGACTGTGCAAAACTAATATGCGGGCAAAACAAAAACGCCCTTTTCGACGTATATTTGGTAATAGGAAATCCATCCGCTATGGACAAGAATCAGATCCATGCCTTAATCAGTCTGCTTGACGATCCCGATGAGCAGGTTTATT
>CAYMZV010000135.1:0-10591 GCA_964394965.1 uncultured Chryseobacterium sp. | reverse complement strand
TTGTAATCCATGAATTTTGATGAGGAAGGCAATTCGAGAATTTCCACTTCCTTCATTTCCTTGCCATTCATCTCCTCGAAATTGAAAATCAGTTGATCTCCCGCTGCAAATCCGTAATAAACAACTTCCTCTCCGAGTGCCCCGACTTTAAGTGTGGATTCGTTTACGTCGACGGGATTTTGTCCTGCAAGTTTTAATGATGCCAGAAGCAGAAATGGTAGGGTAAGGTTTTTCATGTGTGTATTTTTATTTGATAAAAGAGTATAAATTATTTCAACAATAAAAAAATACTTTCCGAATGCACCTTTTTCCTTTCCGAATTGCCCGAAAACCTTTTTGAACGGAATGGGCAAATAAAAAACGGGAACCTCTTTCGAGATTCCCGTTCCTGAAAACAGTTTTTAGTTTTATTCAGCCACTTCAATCATCTTGAAAGGGACAGAAATGATTGCCTGATAATCTTCTCCCGCTTCGAGCATGTCTTCGTCATCCTGTTCATAATACCAATTGATGATGATGGCGCTTCCGCCTTTGTGGATGGCTTCCAGTTTCTTGAACACGTCAAGGATACACTTGGATGAACTTGTATTGAAATATTCGAGTTGGATATTCACGTTTGTATTGGCCTGTGGTTTGCCTGCATACCGTTCGAGATGTTCAACAAGCGGCTTATAGAATTCGATCGAGTTCTCCGGGATAGAACGTCCGCGGATCTCTAACATTCCCGTAGCCATGTCGAAGTTAATGGTTGGTGTTTTCGGGGTTCCTTCAATTACGATGCGTTCCATAGTGTGATGTGGTATGTGTGATAAATTATTGTGATATTTTTATGTTTAGACTGAAGAATGAATAAGTGTCATCGACAGGCATGAAATGATAATTCAGTTTCTGACCGGTTTTTCTTGCGATATCGATCATTCCCAAACCGCCGCCGCCTTTTTCAGACATTTCTCCATTATTGAGTACTGCCTTGTAATAATCTTTCAATTCCTCTTTCGAGAGTTTGTTGATCTCATCCAAACGTGATTTCAATCCATCCACATTCTTGGTGAGAATATAATTTCCTGTAATGATGTTATACTGGTTATCGAGTTTGCCGATCATGAAAATTGCGGATCGGATATTTTCGCCATCGCCAGTGGTAACGGAAGCGCCATTCAAAGAACGTGGAATCTCATCCATATGATGATATAGATTCTGCAAACATTCCACTAAGACATTGTAAACTTTTTTCTTGATTTTCGGCTCCTCTTGCATGGTGTCCAATTTTGACTCCATAATCTGAAGGATCGAGGTGAGTAACTCGGAAGTTATATCGCCTTTAAAGGAGAGCATTATATTATTGCGCTCCATCTTATCGTAAAAGTCGTAAATATCTACCATCATATAATGGTACGGGCTTTCTCGGGTTACAATTAAGACAAATATAACGGGACTTTTGGAATAACCAAAAAAAGGTCCAAAGGAAGTATAGGAACGGGTGACAAGCGGTAGGTGATATTTGGTCTTTTTTTGCGAATGATTGCAAATTTTACCAATAGGGAGATCAATGAATCCAATAAAAAAACGGCTCTTTTTCAGAAACCGTTCCTTTCATTTTATTGTTTCTGCACCATTTATTGCATGGAAAACTCAAACTTGTTACCATTAATGGTAATTGTTCCCTTGTTGTCGCAGGTACCATCTCCGAAATCCACTGTCCTTACAGGTTTTCCGCTTGGAGTGAGATTGACAGTTCCTTTGGTGATCCAGGTGCAATCCAAGTCACGTACGATTGGTGAGGTGATGGTGGAAGTCCAGGTTGTGCCATTTCTGTCGGTACCTGTATTCGTTCCGGTAACTGTTATGACTTGCGGATCGGTTGAAACGTTTGAACCGGAAGTGAAGGTGATATCGTGCGTACTTGCAAAGAGAATGGTCCAAGGGGCAGTAGTGCTTGTTTTGGTGCATTTTCCGTTGGTCACCACTTTATGGAAAGAATTCGGACCTGTGCGTGTGAGTGTAACTGTTCCCTGGAATTGTATGCCGTTTACCTTGAAAGTGTCGAGTGAAAGGGTAACTACTGTTCCCAATGAATCCCAAGGCAAAGAAACCGTGCCTGTGATTTTTCCGGAACGAACTTTTCCATCAACCGGATCAGTACAGCCCGTGCCATAATCAATGATAATGTGACGGGGATATTGATACATGGAATCTGGAACGGTAACGGTTGGGCAGCTGGACTGAACGTGGTTTCCATTGCTGTAACGGTGAACACCGGGTTCATCAATGGCGATCTTGTTTACGGTAGGAAGCAAACGCATGAATTCATTTTCACAAATGCTGTTATCAGTTGCCGAAGTGGTTTCGGTATCTGGATTCTTGTCTTTCAAGCATCCGTTCAAGGAAAACATGGCTGCAATGGCGATAACGGCAGGGGTGAGAATTCGTTTCATGAGATGAAGGTTTTTGTGATTACTGTTCTTAAGATGATGCCAATCATCAAAAGTTTAATGCAAATCTAAACCTTTTTACGGTAGAGGTCAAACAAAGGTTCTTCGAAATCTTACGCGCACAATCATGACGAAGTTATTTCTGCAGTTGCAATCCTATTCTGTTGAAACAATGTATTTATACTTTACCCAAACCCACTTGCCACCCCGGCTTCTTCTCCCTAACCAAATGCGAAACATTTTCCCAAATGCTTTTTGCCACGGAGACACTCCCGAAGCATCGGGAGGCACGGAGAAACATAAGGAAAAAAATGAAGACTATCTTTTCGTTACGGAATCCGAACTCCCACTATCAATACATCATCCACCTGTTGATAACCTGTTTTCCAATTTTCAAATGTGGATTCAAGAACGGCCGACTGCTCTTTCATGGTTTTATCCTGAATGGTTGTCAATTTCTCCAAAAGGTTTTTCATCATGAATTTTTTTCCTTTTTGTCCGCCGAACTGATCAGCGAACCCATCCGAAAACATATAAAGCGTATCACCCGAATCGACAAAGAAACGGTGAACGGTGAATTTTTTATCGCGCGTATCCTGTGAACCGCCTATCGGGAAACGGTCGCTTTCCACTTTGCTGAGCAATCCTTTCCGAATGACAATCAACGGACGCAAAGCACCTGCAAAAAGAATTTCCTTTCGTTCCAGGTCAAATGAACAAATGGCAATGTCCATTCCATCGGTCGTATCCTGTTCGTGATGATCCTGTTTCAAAGCGGCACGGACTCCTTCATTCAAATGATTCAGGATCTGATCGGGTTCGAGAATTCCCTTTTCCAAAACAATTTGATTGAGCAGGTTGTGGCCGATCATGCTCATCAACGCACCGGGAACTCCGTGTCCCGTACAATCTCCAACCGCAAGAATATTTTTCCCGTTTTTTTCCTCGAACCAATAAAAATCTCCACTCACAATATCTTTCGGTTTATACAATACAAAACATTCCGGGAAATGTTCGTAGATCACACCCAACTCGGGAAGGATTGCAGACTGGATTCGTTTTGCATATTGGATGCTGGAAGTGATGTCGGCATTTTTCTGTGCGAGTTCCTGTGTGCGTTCCGCAACTTTCGCTTCGAGAATCCTTTTCTCTTTTCGGATCGCTCCGGTGCGGTAACGGATGAAACCGTAAATGCCGATGATGAGAAGAAAAACGCAGAGCGAATAAAACCAATCCGTTTTCCAGAATGGCGGTTGGATGTGAATGCGGATCAGGATTTTTTCAGGACTCCAGTTTCCATTGCAATCCGCCGCACGAACCAACAGCGAATAATTTCCACCGGGCAAATTGGTATAACTCACATAACGGTTCGTTGTCACCGGCGACCAATCCTCGTCCGATCCATCGAGTTTGTATTGATAAAGGTTTTTTGAAGGATCGACAAAATCAAGCGCAGTCAATTCGAACATGAAATTATTGTCGCGCCAACTGAGTGAAAGGCGTTGCAGGTTTTCAATACTCGTATCCAATTTTATTTCTTTCCCGAATCGTTTGTAGGATGTGATGAAAACAGGAGGCGCAGGATATTTCATTTCCACTTTTCGCGTGTCAATGACATTCAATCCCGCCTGTCCACCGAAAAAAAGTTCCCCGTTCTTATTCCTGAAATAGGCGCCCTGATTGAATTCGGAAGGTTGAACGCCGGCGCCTTTTCCGTAATTCCTGAATTTCACATTGGCATTCGGACTCGGATCGAATCGTGTGATTCCCTTGTTGTGGCTCAACCATAAATTCCCATCCTCATCGGGAAGAACAGCATAAATATTATCGCTCGGCAATCCATCACGCTCATACCAGATATCGAAATCCTGATTTTGCCGGTTGAAGCGATCCAATCCGTTTGCCGTACTCATCCACAGATTCCCTTTCAAATCCTCGATCACGCAATAGACAATATTGTTCGAAATCGATTTCTTGTTTTTATCGTCATGAACGAACGACACGAATTTTCCCGTGATCGAATTCCTTTCCATCACACCGCCCGCACGTGTACCCACCCATAAATTTCCGCCCTTGTCGAAATACAGTGAATAAATATAATCGCTCGAGAGGCTGTCGGTTTCCGTTGTGAAACGTTGCAATGAATCGGTTTTCGGATCGAGTCGAAAGATTCCGGCGCCGAATGTTCCGAACCAAATGGCACCGTCTTTCGGATCTTCGGCGAGACACAAAATCGTTCCTTCGATCAGGATATTGTTAGGCGGAAAGAATTTTATTTTTTTTGTTGCAGGATCGTAACAGTTGACACCTTCGCCATAAGTTCCCACCCATATTTTTCCATCCGAACTTTGCAGCAATGATAAGATGGAATTGTTCGATGCCGTGGAAAGCTCCGGATGATTTTCATAAATCCCTGTTTTCCGGTCTAGTGTTGAAAGCCCTCCGTCTTTTGTGCCAATCCACAACAACCCGCTTTTATCTTCCATCACGCTGAGAATGGCACTGCTCTGAAGCGTGTTCGTTCCCACACCCGGACGTTCGGATCTTCTGATGTGTCCGATCGTGGAAGTGGATTTGAAATACACATTCAATCCGTCCCCGTTTGTTCCCATCCACATGTTTCCATTCCGGTCGCGGTAAATGAATTTTATTCCGGTTGAATTCAATGCATAGATGTCGCGCTCATTCGGTGTGTAATGCTGGATGGAATTGTTTTTTTTGTTCATCACATCCAAACCGACCTCGAAAACACCGATCCAGATATTTCCCTGCAAATCATCGCACATTGAAAAAACGCGGCTTCCTGAAATCGAGGAAATATCCCCATTCGGATAAATCACACTTTCAAAAGCGCGTGTTTGTGTATTGAAAATTTCCACACCGCCTGCATTCGTTCCCAACCAAATGTGATGGTCATCCGCCACCAAAAGCGAACGCACCTGCGAACATTGTGCGCGGCGTTTCAAATCGCTTGTGACAATGGCCGGATAGAATTTTGCAAGATCGTTGTCCGACAATTGGTAGTTGTAGAATTTTCTTGTCTGACTGTCGAACAAACTCAATCCGCTTCCGTAAATGCCCGTCCATAAATTTCCTGCGGCATCTTCCACTATGTCAAAAATATGGTCACCCGAAATGCTGTACGGATCGTTCGGATTGTTTTTGAACCGTTCGAATTTTCCGGTCTTCTCGTCGAAACGATTCAATCCGTCATCCGTTCCTATCCATAATTTTCCCGATTTGTCCTGGTGGATGATGCGCACCACATCGTTGCTCAGCGAGGAAGGGTTTTTCGGGTCGCTGATGTAGTGCGTGAATTTTTCGGTGACGGGATTGAACGCATTGAGCCCGCCTCCATTTGTTCCGATCCAAATGATTCCGCTTTTGTCCTGGAAAATGGTGTAGATGAAATTATTCGAAAGCGAATTGGAATCTTCAGGATCGCGTTTGAAAACCTCGAAAGTATATCCGTCATACCGGTTCAATCCCTCCTGTGTGCCGAACCACATGAACCCTTTGTCGTCCTGCAAAATGCAGTTGATGACCGATTGCGAAAGGCCTTCATTGACTCCGAGATGACTGAATTTATAATCCTGTGCGTGGATGAAAGTGGAGCATAAAATAAAACATCCGATAAAAAAACGGTGCATCATTTTTAATGCTGGTGGGAAGATTTTCATTAGCAGGATTTAAATATAAGAAGGAATAGATTTCAAATTGCAAATGCGCGTATGGGCAAAATGATATCTGGCCAACCTGTCTGCGTAAATCTGTGTAATCTGTGACTTATCTTTGCATTGTGAAATCTCCCGAACAGGATCGTTGTTGGTTTGAAAGTTGGTTCGACAGTCCGTATTACCATTTGCTGTACGGAAACCGCGACCAGCGTGAGGCGGAAAATTTCATTTCCAAACTTGTCGATTTCCTGAAGCCCGTTCCACATGCCTGCGTGCTTGATCTGGCGTGCGGAAAGGGAAGGCATTCGATTGCATTGCACAGGAAAAACCTGGAAGTGATCGGTGTCGACCTTTCCGAAAAGAATATTCTCGAAGCGAAAAAGAACGAGACGGAAGGACTTTCCTTTTTCGTGCACGACATGCGTTTCCCTTTCATGGTGAATTATTTCGATTACACATTCAACCTTTTCACCAGCTTCGGCTATTTTTCCTCCTCGCGTGAAAATGCTTCAGTGGTTGCGGCTGCGAAAAGCGGGTTGAAAAAAAACGGGACTTTCGTGATTGATTTCATGAATGCTGTTGTGGTGAAAAAAAATGTAGGTGAACTGAAAGAGGGAAATATGGAAGCGGGAGGAGTTTCCTTTCATTGGCAAAAAAGGATCAAGGATGAAACCGTGGTAAAGGAAATCTCCTTTGAAGCGGATCACAAAAAATATTTTTTCACTGAAATTGTACAATTGCTCACGTTGACTGATTTCGAAAAATTGCTCGCACCTTTTTTCACGATCGAACATATTTTCGGCGATTATAACCTTGGCAAATTCGACGAACAGAATTCCCCCCGCCTAATCCTGATTGCGCGCAAAAAATAAATCATGACGATTTTCCTTTACGGACTTATTGCTTTTGTTTCAGTCGTATTGAGCGGTGCGTTGGTGCTTGCGATCGACATTCCGAAAAATCTCATGCGTTTGCTGTTGGCATTCAGCGGTGCATTTTTATTTGCGATCAGCATGTTGCATCTCATTCCCGAATTGTATGCGGCCAAGGCGCAGAATATCGGCATGTGGATTCTCGTTGGATTTCTCATTCAGATCCTGTTGGAATATCTGTCGGAAGGCATTGAACACGGTCACATCCACAAGCATGGGAAAGACGACGAACATTTGCACCATCACAGTGCGAAGGTTCCGGTCGGCATTGTTGCGGGATTGTGTTTGCATTCTTTTTTAGAGGGAATGCCATTGGGAATCGTAACCGCCAATCCGAAAATCTTTCCGCCGTTTCTCACCGGAATCGTATTGCACAATATCCCGATCGCAATTGCATTCATGGGATTGCTGTTGCATGTGGGCAATTCAAAAATGAAATCCTTTTTATTCCTCGGATTGTTTTCGCTCATGACCCCTTTCGGAATGATTGGCAGCCATTTGATCGGCGAAAACATGCAGGGTGATTTGGCTCCGTATCTTTCTGCCGTGACCGGTGTTGTGGTGGGAATATTCCTGCACATTTCAACAACGATTTTATTCGAGAGTACAGAAAACCACCGTTTCAACGCCATCAAATTCGTGACCATCCTTTTGGGAATGGCTGCGGCCTGGCTGTTGATATGATAAAAACAGAAAATTGGAAAATCCAGAAGTTGTATTGAAAGACAACGAGTTCCGCATGGTTGCGAAAACGATGCAGGGACTCGAGAATGTGCTTGCCAAAGAATTGATGAAAATCGGGGCACGCGAAATCGAAGAGCATAAACGCGCCGTCAGTTTTGTGGGCGACAATGGAACGATGTACAAGGCGAATTACCTATTGCGTACGGCACTCCGGATTTTAAAACCCGTTTCGAAATTCACCGCACAAAATGAAAAGCAATTTTACGACGGCATTTACGCAATCGATTGGACGCAATGGATGAAAGCGGAAGATACGCTTGCCGTGGATTGCACCTTGAACACCGAAATTTTCAACCACTCGTATTACATCGCACAAAAAACAAAAGATGCGATTGTGGATCAGTTCCGCGAAAAATTCAAGACACGGCCTTCCGTTGACACCGAATTTCCAACGTTGCGCATCAACATACATGTCACACGTGAAGAGGTGACGGTTTCCCTCGACAGTTCCGGATTTTCTTTGCACAAGCGCGGTTACCGCGAAGAGCAGGGAAAAGCGCCGATGAATGAAGTGCTTGCAGCAGGAATCATTTTGTTGAGCGGATGGCATCCGAGCCAACGCCTCATTGATCCGATGACAGGTTCGGGAACGATTGCAATTGAAGCGGCGATGATCGGCAGCAATATTCCTCCCGGGGTTTTCCGGGAAAAATTCGGATTTGAAAAGTGGAATGATTTCGATGCCGCACTTTGGGAAACGATTACCGAAAGTGCCATCAACAGAATCAGCAACGAAGCGCTCGACATTACCGCACTTGAAATTTCCCCACCGACGATTGCAAAAGCAAGGGAAAACATCATCCGTGCAAAAGTCGATGACTTGGTGAAAACAACCTGCGCCGATTTTTTCGAATGGGATCCTCCTGCGGGAAAAGGGATTTTAATCATGAATCCCCCTTACGGCGAACGTTTGGAACAGGACGATTCGCTTGCGTTCTACAAAAAAATAGGAGACACGTTCAAGAAAAAATATTCCGGCTACGAAGCATGGCTCATCACTTCCAATGCGGAGGCGGTGAAGGAAATCGGATTGCGCCCGTCACGGAAAATAACCCTGTTCAACGGCCCACTCGAATGCAGATTGATGAAATATGAAATGTATTCGGGAACGAAAAAGATTCACAAGTTGGAACCTGGTTATAAGAAACCGGAGAAGAGAGACGAGTAAGGAGTGACAGGTGGCAAGTGGCAGATGACAAGTGAAATTGGATTCGATTTTCTTTTCCTTCGTCCCCCGTCCCCGTCCCACATCTATCCCACAATCCGTAAATTCGTACAATCCGTAATCACTAGATTCGTAACATTCGTATTTCGTCCAACATTTATGAAAACAATTGCAGTACTCACTTCCGGCGGCGATTCTCCCGGCATGAACGCGTGCCTTCGTGCGGTAGTGCGCACAGCCATACACGAGGGATTGAATGTGTATGGCGTCCGTTATGGATACGATGGATTGATGAATGGCGATTTCCTGAAAATGGATGCACGTTCGGTGGCGAACATCATTCACCGTGGCGGAACCATCCTGAAAACGGCGCGAAGCAAAAAATTTCTCACGCTGGAAGGAAGGCAACAAGCGAAAGAACAATTGGAAAAATTCGGAATCGAAGGTGTGGTGGCGATTGGTGGCGACGGAACCTTTCGCGGAGCTGTTGCCCTTTCTGAAATTTGCACTATTCCATTTGTCGGTTGTCCGGGAACGATTGACAATGATTTGGTGGGGACTGACTTTACAATTGGATATGATACGGCAATCAACACGGTGATTGAAGCGGTTGACAAAATCCGTGATACGGCGGAATCACACAACCGGCTTTTCATTGTGGAAGTGATGGGACGCGATGCAGGATTGATTGCGTTGTACAGTGGAATCGGATCGGGAGCGGAAGGGATCCTGATTCCGGAAACAAAAAATGATCTCGAGGTTTTGTTGGCAAGATTGGGTGAACGCCAACGCGAAAAACATTCCAGGATTATCATTGTCGCCGAAGGGGATGAAGCGGGTGGTGCTTTTGCGGTGGAAAAAGCGGTGAAAGAAAAATTTCCGGAATTCGACATTCGTGTTTCCATCCTCGGACATATACAGCGCGGAGGTTCGCCTACGTGCATGGAACGGGTGAACGCGAGTCGGATGGGTTACGCGGCAGTGGGCGCATTGCTCAGTGGAAAAAGCCATGTCATGATTGGGATTGTTGACCGTAAAATAAAATTCACACCCTTCAAGGATGCGATCAAGCATCTGGAAGAACCCGATCCATTGCTGATGAAAATGGTTGACATTCTCGCGCGATGAAAATATTTTTGAATAAATAAAATAAAAGGGCCGACTCCAACGACTATACTCCTATGTTACTTTGTCCGGCGTTACGGGTCGCTCTTGTCACACAATTTTTAATTGACAGGACGCCATTGATTCACTCAGCAAAAAAGTCAACTGCAATTGCCGCCGGATCATTCGACCTTCCTTCCGGATTTTCCGTGCATGTTTTTCAGTCATTGGAAAATACAAACCGTTCCGATTGGGAAAAGGTAATTCCGTCAAACAATTTTTTTCTGCAATGGGATTATCTGCTCGCCATGGAAAGGAATGCACCTGCGAATATGAAATTCCATTATGCGTTGGTGAGTGATGCGAAAGCGAAGGATGGGGAAAAAATCAATGCGGCATTTTATTTCCAAGTCATTCACATCAGTGCCGAGGAAATTTCCTACATCCTCCAGCCACTGGCCAAAGATGCCAAGGGATTCGGGGCGCAAGTGGGGGAGTGGTTGAAGAGTGCGAAAAAGGAAGATGGTTTTCGATTGT
>CAYMZV010000134.1:0-10600 GCA_964394965.1 uncultured Chryseobacterium sp. | reverse complement strand
AAAAACAATCCTGCACCGACAGCTGCGGATAAAATAAGGGAACTCGATATTAAAACCTGTTTGCGCATTTTCTGAAATGCAATTTAATCAAATCCATTCGTGAAAACTCAATTCAACTTTTCAATGATCGGGAATATCAGGGAAGGATTCAGGAATTCACCCACCTTGTAGGGACGGGAAACATATCTTACAATTCCATTTTTGTCAATGAGGAATGAAGCCGGAAGAGGAATTCCCTCTTCATATTTTTCCGCAAACGCATTGTCATAATCCTGAATCTGTACACCGTAAGTCATTGCAATTTTTTGTCCCTCGTCGGAAAGAACCCGGAAATCCAACCCGAGCCGTTCCACCATTTCCTGATTCACGCCAACCGGATCGGGACCGATCGATAACACGAAAATGTTTTTTGTCTTGAACCTTTCCGCTTCACGCTGATAGGTACGCAACATCATGTGACAACCGGGACACCAATCGCCGCGCACGAAAATCAAAAGCAAATGACGGTCGCCATGAAAATCGGCAAGACTTACCGCTTTCCCATTCTGATCGGGCAATGAAAATGGCGGAGCGGTTGAGCCGATGGCAACACGATAGCCTTTCATGGTGGTGTTGAGCAATTGTTTTTTGTCTTTCACAATTCCCCATGTGATGATGCAACCGAAAATCAAGGCGGGAACGGGAAGCAGCCAGCTGAGCATGTCGCTGTGTCCAACCATGTTTCCGGCAATGTGTGTTCCGATGGCAATGGCCAATGTGCTTAACTCAAACCATGTTTTTCCCGTGTAGGCAAAAAATTTGAAAAACATGATCCGTCCGAATGTATTCAGCGTTACAAAAAACATCGTGAGCAAAAGAAATGGGAAATGCTCGAATGGATATTCAAGGGCAACGCCCGTCATCAGGCCTGCGAAAACCTGTGTGATGAATTGGAGCGGGCTTGTGAATTTTGAAAAATCCTTGCAGGCAATAAAATAACCGGCAGCGGCGGTGATTGCGGCGGCAGTCTGGAGATGAAAGAGAAAAAGCAGTGGAACTGCAACAAGGGAAACGACAAGGCCCGATAGGGTGTAAACAGGTTTGTTTTTCATTGCAGTGTAAATATACGTTTTTCGGAGAGCGTCAGATTTACGGTAATTTTGAATCATGATCAGGAATATCATTTTCGATTTGGGTGGCGTATTGTTGAATCTTGACATGGCAAAAACAAGAGCCGCCTTCATGAATCTGGGCATGAAAGATTTTGACGGGCATTATACGCAGGCAAAACAAACGGGCGCATTTGACTTGTTCGATTGCGGAAAGATTTCCGCGGATGAATTCCGGGCCGAGTTGAAAAAACATTTGCCTGAAAAGGTTTCGGATGGGGAAATCGATCATGCATGGAATGCCATGTTGAAGGATTTGCCATCGGAGCGATTGGAATTATTGAAACGATTGGCGAAAAAATACCGGTTGTTCCTGTTGAGCAATACAAATGAAATTCACATCACGGCATTTTCCGATTACCTGAAAGGGCAATTCGGGTTCAGTGATTTTTCCGATTATTTTGAAAACCATTATTATTCCTGCAGGATCGGAATGCGAAAACCGAATGCGGATATTTTCGAATTCGTATTGCGTGAAAACAAGTTGATGGCAACTGAAACGTTGTTCATTGACGATTCCATTCAACATGTGGAAGGTGCAAACAAACTGGGAATAAACGGATTGTTTCTCCCTCCCGGAAAAACGGTTCTGGATTTATTCCATGGAAACGATTCTGAAATCGGGTTGCAATAAGGATTTCATTCTGTTGCAGTTGTGTGCTGGTTCAACGTGATTATCTCGGCGATGGAAGTGATTATGATTTGTTGGGACTCTATAACAAGCGCTCACATTTTACCAATTTCTGGAATCGTCTTGACATTGTGAACTCATCTGAAAATTATCTCGAGCCGGATGTTACCTATGATCCAACCAATAATAATTTCATGGCGGTGCATTATGATTCCACCAATGGAAAACTTCCTTATGTGATCAATGGTTACGACTTGACAACTCCGAGCACATGGACAACCATCCAGCCGCAATACAACGATCTTACAACAAATCTCCGTGCAGCTTATCAGCGTGTGGAAATCAATCCTGTGGTAACGCAAGCCGCCCATGCATGGATTGCTGAAGGAGTTGGAACCAGGGGAGTGGCGGTGTTTGATGCGGAATATCTTACAGCTTCATCCGTGAATTCCATTTCCGGAAACGACGCCCTTCATTTACTCTATCCAAATCCAGCGTCTTCCGAATTCACTGTCAATTTTGAACAGACATCGGAAATTCCTGCAGTGCTCCACGTTTATAATTCTGTCTGTGCAATTGTGGAAACCCGTACGGGATCAAGTTTTGCACATGGACTTGGAAATGAAAAATTCGATGTTTCCAATTGGGCAAATGGAGTTTATCCGGTAACGATTGACAACAACGGACACCTTTCTTCCGGCCGCATTGTTGTTGCACATCGGTAATGATAATTGATGAAAAATAAAAAAGGCGACTCTGTGATGGAGTCGCCTTTTTTATTCAAACGATTTCCTGACACAATTCTATCAGCACACCATTCGAGCTTTTCGGGTGGAGAAAGCACACCAATTTATTGTCTGCCCCTTTTTTGGGTTCATCACTCAATAAAATAAATCCTTCGCTTTTCAATCGATTCATTTCTGCGCGAATGTCCTTTACATCGAATGCAATGTGATGGATGCCTTCTCCCTTTTTTGCAATGAATTTTGCGATGGGGCTTTCCGCATTCGTGGCTTCAAGCAATTCTATTTTATTTTCACCGACCTTGAAGAAAGATGTTGTCACACCTTCGCTTTCCACAGCTTCGGATTTGTAGGGGGATTGGGCAAACAGTTTTGAAAAAAGTTCGTTCGATTTTTCAAGATCATTCACTGCAATTCCGATGTGTTCGATTTTATTCATGTCGCCAATATTAAAAAAACAATCCCGCTTTTCGGGCGGGATTGTGGAAAGGGATATTTTTTGAATTACTGTTTAAAGAATTCAGCTGTTGTATTATCGTAGTTGAGGAAGTAGCCGCCTTTTGCAAGACCGGTTACATCAATCGAACTTCCAAAACCTTTCTTGACGATGTTTCCATATTGGTCATAAATTTCCCAAAGGGTTTCGCCTCCTTCAAAGGTGATGGTTGTTCTTGCTTTTACGGGAGAGAAAGTAATGACAGGACGAGTTGAAGTGAATTTTGCAACAGGAGAAGTGCGGGCCTGACCGGAATAATCCACTTGCTTAACACGGAATTGGTTTTCCCCTGAATGCGGAATGACTTTAAAGGTATAATTATTCGGTCCATTGGTTCCCAACCCATCAACTTCACCAACCTTAACCCATTTGTTCCAGCGGTACTGTTCTATAACGTAAGTGAGTTTTCCCTGTTCTCCGGTTGTTGTCCATTCCAATGTTTCGTCTTTGGTAACTGAAATGGTAGTGGTAACGAATGTTGATTTCGGTTTTAATACTTCGGGATTCAAGACTTTTGGTTTGCAGTCGTCTTTGTGGAAAATTTTTATTGAAACCGGATCTCCGATTTTCAAGTTGAAATTCCGCAAATCGATTTCAAAAGCGCTGGATCCAATTTCGTCGGTGGTAACTTGGTCATTGACACGAACCTCATAAACACAGAATCCAACACCGCTGCTCGCAAATGGATTTTGAACATAGACATTTTTGCCCTGGTACGTTCCTTCGAGCAGAATCATGGACTGACTAAACCCATTCTGCACAAGCAGAAAGGCGACAGTAAGCAAAAACAACAGTTTCTTTTTCATCGTGCTGGTGTGCAATAGGGGAGCACCTCCAAATTTGACGGGCAATATTAAGAATGTTGAAGCACAAATTCAAAATAAAACTGCATTAATTTTCGATAAACCCCTTCTTCAAATCGCTCAGCACACCCCCTTTATACCTTTAAAGGCATGACAACAGGGGGTTTGAGCGGCTTGGGGTTGACTTTTCCGACACTCTTTTTTAATAAATCCTTTTCGGAATTTCTCAAAAAAAGCTTTCTATGCACGACGAATTTGTATCTTCGCCCGATAAAATCGGCAATAAACACGTTATCATTCAGTGATTATGAGAAAATTTCTGCTGTTTCTCCCCTTTGCGCTCTTAATGGGCTCATGCAGCAATGGCCCGGGCGATAATACGCACAAGGAAGGAAAAGGCGGACGCGTATACGGCGGCACGCTTCGTTTCAATGAAACCGATAAATTCCAAACCCTTTTCCCAACTTTAATTACAGATGCAATTTCTTCGCATGTTGCAACTCAGATTTATGAAGGTCTGGTAAAATTCGATCCGCGTACACTTCGCGTCATTCCAAGCATTGCAGAAAAATGGGAAGTGGATCCTTCCGGAACTACTTATACTTTTCACTTGAGAAAAGATGTTCGCTTTCATGACGATCCCTGTTTCCCCGATGGAAAAGGACGTGTTGTTACCGCGGATGACTTCAAATATTCTTTTGAATCGCTTTGCCGCAACAACGGCAACAATATCAGTTTCGCAACCACATTCAAGGATCGTGTGGTAGGTGCAAATGCCTTTTTCAATGCCGGCGCAGCTGCAAAAACAGGAAGTCTCGATGGAGTGAAAGTGATTGATGCACAAACATTACAGATAAAACTTGAAAAGCCCTACATCTCCTTCTTATATATTCTTGCCAATTGTGCCGCAAGCGTTTTGTCTCATGAGGCGGTAGAAAAATATGGAGAAAGGATGCATGTGGGCACCGGCCCTTTCATTGTTGCAAGCATCGCGAATGATACTAGTTCATTGATTCTCGTTCGCAATGAAAATTATTACGGCGTCGATTCTCTTGGAAATTCACTTCCATTCCTGGATTCAATAAAGGTTTCCTATATCGACAACAAATCGGCAGAACTTGACATGTTCACACAAGGTCAGCTTGACTTTGTTTGGGGATTGAGTTCCGAAGCGGTAAAAACATTTGTTCCACAAGTGATTTCCGATTTCGAACAGAAGCCACCGAAATTTCTATTGGATCACTCTTCTGAGTTTGTAACACAGATTTATGAATTCAATACGACGAAAGCGCCTTTCAACAATGTAAAGGTCCGTCAGGCTTTCAGTTATGCGATTGACAGAAATCATATCGTTGATGAAGTTCTTGCACGTGAAGCATACGGTCCTGGAGTCAATGGCATTTGTCCGCCCGCACTTCCCGGCTACAAAGCGAGTGACATTAAGGGATATGAAATAATAAAGGAGTCGGACGATTCCATCAAAATCCAAAAAGAAGCGGAACGCACATTGGCCAGGAAACTTTTGGCAGAGGCGGGTTTCCCCAATGGAAAAGGTTTCCCGGATGTAAAACTTGTATTGAATAGCGGCGGCGCAAGAAATTCGCTGGTTGCAGAAGAAATCCAAAATCAACTCCGCGAAGTGTTGAATGTGAATATTGAAATCGCGAATGTTTCTTTCCAGCAAAAACTTTCCGACGAGAAATATGCGCGTGCCGATATTTTCCGTTCGGCTTGGGTTGCGGATTATCCTTCGGCGGAATCTTTCCTCTCTCTCTTTTATGGAGCGGATGTTCCCGACAGCACTTCCAAACCTTCATTCCCGAACACTTCACGTTACCGCAATCCTGATTTTGACAAATTGTATGATGCGGGACGCACGGCAAAAACACAGGAAGAGGCAAATAAATTATTTGCACAGGCAGAACAGTTGATGATGAATGATGCTCCGGTGATTATCTTATGGTATGATGAAAATTATCGCCTCACCCAATATCACGTTAAAAATTTCTTCACCAATCCAATGCGCCTGCTTGATTTTTCAGAAGTTTATCTGAAAGATGAACCGAAAAAAGCGGGAGACAAGGACAGCGCTGCCAAGAAATAAAAAAAGATAAAACATTTTCACACCCCTGTTCGTCTCGACGAACGGGGGTTTTTGTTCAATGCATAAACCCCTTTTCAAATGAAAAATAGTTCGCCCCTCCTGATTTTTATTTTCTGTTCCTTTTTTTCGCACACACTTTGTGCCGGTGACAACGAACAAAAAATTGAAGCGCCCATCACATCGGTGACCGTTTACCTGACCGGTGTGGAAATCGCACATGAAAAAACAATTTCACTTCAACCGGGAAGAAATGAATTGCATTTCGTCGGACTCACTTCAAAACTGATTCCGAAAAGCATTCAATTCACCGCAACCGGAGATGTTTCCATTCTCGCCATCAGCAATCGGATCGATTATCTTTTCGGCCAGAAAAAAAATGATGTGCGTTTGAATCAACTCAACGATTCACTTTCCATGATGGATGATGCGCAAGCCATTACCGCAGGACAAATTGATGCGTATGTAAAGGAAGGTCTCATGCTCGATGCGAACAGGAGCATCGGTGGAAACAACAATGGTGTTGCCACTGCGGAATTGAAACTCAGTTCCGATTATTATTTTGCGCGCACAACGGAAATCAATACCGAGCTCGTCAAGCTCCGCAGAAAACAGACACAACAGCAAGAAGTGATTGACCGACTCACTTGGCAAGTGCAAGAGGCGAATCAAATTACAAATCCTCCGATGGGTGAAATAATCATTCTCGTTTCAACCGGTGCCGTTCAAAAAATGGATACGAAAATTTCATTGCACTATGTGGCAAGCGATGCCGGTTGGGCGCCGAGTTACGATTTGATTGCGGAAGACGTTGACAAAAACATTGACCTGAAATACCGCGCGAAAGTTTTCAATAATACGGACGTCGATTGGAAAAACGTGAAAATGAAATTGTCCACTGCCAATCCGATGGAAAGTGCGCTCGCTCCTCAGTTGGAAAAATGGACATTGAACTTTGACAATGGTTCCGATTATGAATTTTCAAGCAATCGTTATCAGCAACAAACGGAAAATTATAATGAGATCGATGCGCTTCAACCGCAATCATTGTCCAGTCAGAATCTTGCAAACTCCGCTCCGCAACCGACAACAACAAGCACTACCGATGATTTGAAATCTCAGGCAGGACAGAAATCAGGCAATGTGCAAACGCAAATCCAATATGAGCAAATCCAGATTTCGGAATTGAGTGCGGAGTTCGATATCAAATCGCCGTACGATATTCCCGCTGATGGAAAACCATACATCGTGGATGTGACTACGTATAATCTTCCCGCAACATTTCAATACAGTTGCGTTCCTAAAATGGAGCGCGACGCTTTCTTGATGGCGCGCATTACAGGTTGGGAAGATCTTGATCTGGTGGAAGGCCCTGCGAATGTTTATTTCGGGGGAACGTATGTCGGACAATCCTATATCTACACACGCAGCGTGAACGACACGCTTGATCTTTCGTTTGGCCGTGACCAAAAATTGATTGTGACTCGAACAAAACAAAAGGAATTCAACAATGAAAAATCCGTTACCTCAAATAAAAAGGAAACGTATTCGTATGAAATCAATGTGAAAAATACACGCAAGGATACCGCACAGGTTATTCTGAAAGATCAGATTCCGGTTTCGCAGGATGCTGAAATAGTTGTGGAAGCGCCGGAAATCTCAAAGGGAATTCTCGACCCAGCAACAGGAATCATTACCTGGAACTTGAATCTGTTGCCGGGAGAGACGCGAAAAATAATCCTGACATACACGGTGAAATATCCGAAAAACAAAATCGTCAATACGCGCAAATACAAAAGTGCCGCCCGCGCAAAATTCTGATGCAGCAGGAAAAGAAATTCGTTGTTTAACCTAAACGGCTCTTTGTAACCATTGAGCCGTTTTTCACTGACAGGATTGAAAGACTATTATTCCATACTCGGGGTTCCTGAAAATGCACATGAACAGGAAATCAAGTTGGCTTACCGTCGGCTTGCGAAACGTTATCACCCCGATGTGAATCCCGGTGATCAACGATCGGAAGAAAAGTTCAAGGAAATTGTAGAGGCATACAATACGCTTTCGGATCCGATTCTTAAAAGTGCATACGACAGGAAAAAATCCGGACGTGATTTATTTTCAAGTGGCCCCTATTCTTCCGCAACCGACAAAAACGAAAAAAAGGATCCACGCAAAAAGGAATATTCCGAAGCCGAACTCAATCACGCCCGCGCCATGCACCGCAAGAGAACGCTTGCGCACATGGCAAGAAGGAAAAACATTTTGATCGGCATGATCATCACTTTCATCTTGATCATCATCGGGGGCGGGGTTCTGGAAAATTATGTTGAACAGCAGAGAAAAGAGGAGGATGATTCAGTGAAGAAATTCTTTTCCTCCAAAATCTACAGTCAGCAGAAATTGAATATCACGGATGTCGATTCACCTTATGACAGTCTTTTCGGCGAAGGGGTTTATTTTTTGTCGTATCCGAATAATCTTGTGATCTATAATTATTTTTCCGATGCAATCATTTGTGCCGTTCGGGTTGATGAACCATCGAAAACCATCCGCAATGAATTCATGCATCCGGCCATCGAACCGCTTGTCTTGCGCGATTTGCCCAACGGAACCTATTACATTAAGGTATATGCCGGAACGAATTGGGACATGAAGAAAAAAATTCCCGATGGAAGAAAGTTGGGCGGGTTTTCCAATCACGAGGCTTTTTATAGAATTCATGCAGGACCATTCCACCTCTCCCAAGTGGCGGATGGCCACAAAAAAACACATACTTCGGATACCATTTGGATAGATCCGAAAATCATGGGGATGGATTCCATTTCACGCGACGAGTTTTTTTCTCCCGGCGCAAGATGACTCAAAGCGGGAATTGGATTCGGGAAAGGAGTAATGTAAAGTTAAAACAGGGCTCATACTGAACTCCCGACTAATAAACGTACCTTTGCACTTCATTTTTTTAACCTATCACGTAGCCATTTCTACGGAACAACATGCCTGAAATCAGAAATATCGCCATCATCGCCCACGTCGATCATGGAAAGACAACGCTTGTAGACAAAATGTTGCTGCAAGGAAAACTTTTTCGTGAAAATCAGGAATCAGGTGAATTGATTCTTGACAACAACGATCTTGAACGTGAACGGGGAATCACCATTCTCGCAAAAAATGTCTCCGTCGTTTATAAGGATGTCAAGATAAATATCATTGACACTCCCGGTCACGCCGACTTCGGCGGCGAGGTGGAACGTGTGCTGAACATGGCGGACGGAGTACTGCTGCTTGTCGATGCCTTTGAAGGTCCGATGCCGCAAACGCGATTTGTCTTGACGAAAGCGCTCGAGCAGGGAAAGCGCGCAATTCTTGTCGTGAATAAAGTTGACAAACCGAATTGCCGTCCCGATGAAGTGCATGATGATGTGTTCGATTTGTTTTTCAATCTCGGCGCAACGGAAGAGCAACTTGGATTCAGAACTGTTTTCGGTTCTTCGAAACAAGGATGGATGGGTCCCGATTGGAAAACCCCAACCGACAACATCAGTCATTTGCTGGATGTGATTATCGATTATTTCCCGAATGCGCCGCAATACGAAGGAACACTTCAGTTGCAAGTGACATCACTCGACTATTCCTCTTTCATCGGACGGATTGCAGTGGGTCGGGTTTATCGTGGCGAAGTGAGGGAAAATATGCCGGTGTCGCTCGTGAAACGCGATGGAAGTGTGGTGAAAACACGCGTGAAGGAATTATTTGTCTTTGACGGATTGGGAAAAAAGAAAACGGCAGCTGTGGTTGCAGGCGATATTGCAGCGGTAACGGGAATTGATGGATTTGAAATCGGCGACACGATTGCCGACTTTGAAAATCCGGAAGCGTTGCCCTTGATCAACATTGACGAACCGACAATGAGCATGCTGTTTACGATCAATACTTCCCCGTTTTTCGGTAAAGAGGGAAAATATGTGACTTCGCAACGTCTGCGTGAACGTTTATACAAAGAGCTTGAAAAAAATCTTGCGATGCGATTGGAAGAAACCGAGTCGCCGGATTCCTATTTGGTATACGGACGCGGAATTCTTCACTTGTCCATCCTGATTGAAACGATGCGCCGCGAAGGATATGAATTGCAATTGGGACAACCGCAAGTGATCGTGAAGGAAATCGATGGCGTGAAACATGAGCCGATTGAAATCCTGACAATCGATACACCTGAAGCGACAACCGGAAAAGTAATTGAGTTGGTGAGTCAGCGTAAAGGTGAAATGCTGGTGATGGAACCGAAAGGAGATTTGATTCACATGGAATTTGAAATCCCGGCACGCGGAATTATCGGATTGAGAAACAATATTCTCACCGGAACCGCAGGCGAAGCGATCATCGCACACCGTTTCAAGGGATATGAACCTTGGAAAGGGCATATTCCCGGAAGAAATTCAGGCGTATTGATTGCAAAGGAAAAAGGAACCGCCGTCGCCTATTCAATCGACAAACTTCAGGATCGCGGATTCTTCTTCGTGAGTCCCGGTGATGAAATATATGGTGGACAGATTTTGGGACAGCATATTCGTCCGGATGATTTGGTTGTGAATGTGACGACAGAAAAAAAACAGACCAACAAGCGTGCCTAGGGAATTTAAGTGAAAAAAAGCAATTCCCCTTCCGTAAAAATAAAGTTGGA
>CAYMZV010000133.1:0-10640 GCA_964394965.1 uncultured Chryseobacterium sp. | reverse complement strand
GTAATTAAAATATTTCAATATGGTTTTATTTAAAGCTTTTTTGAATCAAAAGGTGCTAACTGAATCATTTTTTTTTTTTTCAATAACAGAAGCGATAGGAGGAACAAAAAGAAAAGCAGATAATTCACCTGTCCGAGATCCAACTCCCGCAAATAGTGAATGGCAAGCGTCGCCGTGACAATCAAAACGAGTGTATTTATTTTCCCCCATTTTTCATCTTGCAACAATTGCGGTGCAAATAATCTGATGCAGAGATAAAAGCTGTAAACGATGATGCCGGAAAGGAAAATCCAATAAATGATTTTTGCAGTCGAGAATGAAAAGAAGGCAAACGGAATAAAATAAACTGCGGAGACCGGTGAATATTTGAAAATGAAATGTCCGTCTTCGGGAATGGCGTATAAATTTTTCGCTTCAAGGATTCTTCCCGCTGCCTTGTAATACACTTCAAAATCCAACAACCAAAAACGATGGTTGATGAAATTGGTGAGCAAATAAATCAGACACGTCAACCCCAACAGGATAAAACCGGCGTAACCGTTTTTCCACGAAAAGAAATGGCGGACGGTTTTCATTTACTTGGGACGGTTATGAAATAGGTAACTAAGCAATTAGGGTAATTGGGTAACTAAGGTAATTGGGTGATTAAGGCAGTTGGGCAATTGTATTTTATCAGTTGATTCTTGTAATTCATGTGTGAACTTATTTCCCCAATCACCAAATTACCTTAATTATCCAATCACTTATCTCCCGATCTTCACACAACGCATCGAGATGTTCTGGTTCTGAAATCCTTCGAAAGTGAAAGCGACCTCTTCGTTTTTTTCCTGTAATCCCAATGAATAAATCAGCGGGAGATAATGATCGTTTGTGGGAACGGCAATTGCTGCCGATTTGCCGAGGTTGTGATAATCGATGATGGCATCGTGATCGTGCGAAAGGATTTTTGATTTTATGATTTCATCGAATTCGATGGCCCAATCATCCACTTTCGCGTCATCCTCAAAATTCGCCCGGCGCAGATTGTGAACGATGTTTCCACTTCCGATAATGAGAATTCCCTTTTTGCGTAACGCTTTCAATTCCTGCGCGAGTTCATAATGCCAGCGCGGCGACTGGTAAAAATCAATACTCAATTCAAAAACTGGAACGGAAGCGTCAGGGTACATGTGCTTCAGGATGGTCCATGCGCCATGATCCATTCCCATTGCCGAATCCGCATTGACAATTGTCTTTTTCACTTCTTCCTGAACCAATTTTGCGGATTCGGGCGAACCTTTTGCCGGATAAATTATCTGATACATTTCGGGAGGAAATCCGCCGAAATCGTAAATCGTTTTCGGATTTGATGTGGTGGAAACGAATGTTCCGCGCGACAACCAATGTGCGGAAACGACAAGAATCGCTTTCGGTTTTGCCAATGAATTTCCAAGTGAAGTGAGCGACCGTGTAAAAACATTGTCATACAACGCATTCATCGGATTTCCATGACCGATGAAAAGAACGGGTTGTATTTCACTCGCAGGAAGTTCATCGGTGATTTTTTTGAGATCGGATAAATTCATTGGTATATGTTTCTGTAAAGATGCGAAACAAATGGTTGAAAGAAGATGATCTTTGTTAATGCAGTTGTATCGATTTCAGTTTTTTCGCTGTTCCTTATTTGCAGGATGGCATGTTTTTTTACCATTGCATTGCTGAGATTGAAATCACTTTCTTGACTCTACCGCCACCACATGTGCATTCGCCATCAATGAAAGGGTCAATCCTTTTGCCGGCAAAAAAGTGAATCCGGAACCGTCGGCGACAAAAACATTTTTTGTCCCATTCAGTTTTCCATTTGGGTCAAGCGTGAATTCCTTTTTATTTTCTGAAAATGGAAGCACTCCGGCATAATGAATACTCGCACCGATTTCAGGGCGGACTTTTTTCAACGCATAAGCTCCCAATTTTCGCAGTGTGGAAGAATATTTTTTCTCGCGTGAAATGATCTGCTGATCCGTATCGTATTTTTCATAGTGTGAAATCATCTTGTCGCCCGTTGGATAGAAACTGTCTTTTTCCAGCTTCACAAAATTCGCAGCATTGTATTTTTCGGGATGGTGAATTCCTGCAATCACCAATGCGGGTAAAATATGCTGCATGAAAATCCTTCCGTCACGGAAATTCAAGGGCGTTTCGCGCAACAGACGGAAAAGCATCAATGAACGGTACGTATAAATGGAGGCCATGGCCACATCATTTTGTTTTCCATCGGCATCGTGAAAAAGGGAAAGCTGGGCGAAGCCGATATTTTTTTCAGGCATCACTTTTCCCAATCGAGATGGAACAAGACAAGGCATGTAGGTATACGGATTGCAAAGTATCGGCAACTTTTTTTCTTTTCCCCCTTCGAGCGAACGCAAAACAATTCTTGCCGTTCCCAAAACTCCCGGAGCGAGAATCAGTTTTCTGCAGGAAAAGATTTTCGTTTCGTTGGAGCCTATACGCAATGCATGTACACGAACCACATTTTCCCCTTCCGTAAAATGTGTGACTATCCAGCCGCCTTCATATTGCACATTGTTTTTTTTCTTCAATTCCCCAATGGTAATTGCTGGACGGTAAGCGGATTGTTCGGCATCATCGTAAAAATCCATGTCGCGGAAAGCGATCGGCTTTCTGCCGTTTTTTTCCTGCGTCAACAGGGCAAGCGCAGGACGGCCGAGAAAAAATCCTTTTTGATTGAGACTGTTTTTTTTCGCCGCATATTTTTTCAGCAGCGTGGATGTTGTAGGATCGAGTGGGGGAGCGGGTTGTGTGCCTTGCAGGTGAGCGGACGTGAATTTTGTTGCATCATCTTTTTCCGAATTGATTCCAATACGATCGGAGATCACCTGATAAGCGGCATTCATTTTAGAAGGGGAAAGTCCGGCGAGTTTCAATTCGTTTTCCGAAAAAACACAACAGCCCAATCCCCAAGCGCCACCGAGTCCACCCAACGCGAGACTTTCCATCGGACTGAAATTTTCTCCTTCGAAGGGAAGGTATTTTTCCACTTCACGAATCAGGAATTGCCGTGCGGGAGTAAGTTGCGCTCCCGTTCCGAGTTCGTTGTCGGGCAGACTTTCAAATTTGTCACCGAGAAAATACCTGTTTTGATTTTCATCGGTTCTTTTCAATTCGGAAAAATTTTCCTGCCGCTGAAGACTCCTGTAATGGTCATCCGTAATTCCACCGTCGATGATCAGCACACGTTCGCCTGCCTCGGCAAGTGTTTGCGCAGCCATTGCCCCAGTACAACCCGAGCCGACAATTATGAAATCAACTACTTCCATTTGGATTCAGACATGATACATGAGCGAATGAAAATTTTGTCTCACATGCAAAGTTTCACATCTCATGTCTTTTTAAAGGTCGTTATTTTCCCGAGTTTTTAAGTTTCTCGAATTCCCTCTCCACCGCATCCGCCTTGTTGACGTGATAGGCATCGTAATAACCGAATGCAAGTCCCATTCCCCAACCGAGAAGCGGCCAAATGGGCCAAGGAAATGGATAGTCGTGACCATTCTCGCGATAGTCGGTGAAATACCAGAGTGCCCACAGGAAAGCATTCACGATGATATAGCTGAATAATTTTTTCCTGAAGCCGACACGTTTTTTTGCCTGTTGCCAAAGCAGTTTTTCCTTTTCTGTCATTTGCGGATTTTCCATGATCGTGATTTTTTGAATTGGGATTATGATGAATTTGATTTCCGTTCGAAAAATAATTTATCAAGTCATTGTTCATTTATCTATTTGTTTTCTCTCACATCTCACGTCTCAAGTCTCACGTCTTCTCCAGAAGTTTATTTCCCCGAGTTCTTAAGTTTCTCGTATTCCTTTTCCACCGCATCGTATTTGCTTCCGTAATAAGCGCTGTAAAAATTGAATGCGAGTCCGACTCCCCAACCGAGTGTCATGAATATCGGCCACGGAATAAAAAAATGATGCATGTGTCCGAAGGCATTGCCGTTGTCCATATCCATGTCGCTGCCCAATCTCCGGAAGAGAAAAAGCGCCCATACAAATCCGTTGACAATGATGTAGGTGAATAGATGCTTGCGGAAACTGACACGCTTTTTCGCCTGTCTCCAGAGCATCTTGTCTTTTTCATTCATCTGTTCCATGTTGGTTTTGTTTTTCGTGAAATTTTATCGGACAACGATTGATCGCGATCGACCTTGTCAGTGTTTTTTGTAGAAAAGAAAATACTCCTCATTTTATCTTGTTTCATTTTTATTTTCTGAAATCTCATTTCCTTCCCAGATAATCCTGAATGGCGGAAACATATTCCTTGAATGCCTTTACGCCGGCAGGAGTGATGTGGCAAATGGTGAGTGGATAATTGTCGCGGAATTTTTTTTCAACGTCGATATAGCCGGCCTCTTTGAGTTTTTGGATTTGCACGCTGAGATTTCCCGCCGTTGCTTCGGTTTTCTCTTTCAAGAAAGAGAATTCCGCTTCCTTCACGGAAATGAGAACAGACATCACCGCGAGGCGAAGTTGCGAATGCAGAACGGGGTCGAGTTCCTTAAACGGCTTCATTGATTTCGCGTTTGTGTTTTGCGTTGAGCATGTGTCCGGGAATGATGTAGCCGGCGAAAACTGCGAATGCGAGAATGGGAATCAATTCGATGGAATGCGATTGCGGAACATAAAATGACCCGATGGAACAACACCAATCGATGATTCCACCAACAATGAGCGGGGTGAATTTCAACGCGCCACCGGAAATGAAAAGCCACATGCCATATACCATCATGATCATCGGATAGGCATTTTCCCAGCCTTCATTGATGGAACAGAAAAACAGGACAATGAAAAGGGAAACTCCGAAAGCGATCGAAACATATTTCAATAAGTCACCCGTGTAAGTCCTGACTTTTTCTTTTTTCCTTTCGCGATAGCCGTGAACGCCACTCAGGATTCCACCGAGCGGCATGAGAATGGCCCAAGGCAATCCATTGTAATCGCGCAAGGCGGGAATGAATTTCACCATGCAATACTGGCTCATCGCCGCAATAAAAACGAGCCAACCCCAGATGAGAAAATAAAAACTTTTGTCGCCCACTGCACCTTGCGCCTTGTGAATCATGTTTTGAATGAGTGCGATGGATTCGGTTTCAGAAAGTGGTTTGTCGTTTTCCATTTTGGATAGTGATTGGTTAATGGCGATTGGTGTCACGCGAATGGTGATTTTTCAAATCACATTTCAACGCTTGCCAATCACTTTTTCTTGTCATCTGTTTTATTGCAATCGTCGAGCAATTGTTGTGCGCGCGCTTTTCCCCAATGCGGATGGATGGTGCTTGCGGGAACGAATGCCTCGTATTTTTTAATGTCATCTTCGAGAATCGGTTTGGCTTTGTCTTTTCCACCACCGAAAGCGGGAGGCGTGTAATAATAACCTTGTGCACGCATCAGGTAAATCCTTGGATTGTTCGCGTCAATTGTTTGTGCAGTGTCCAAATAGGCGGAAGCGATTTTTCCGAATTTCGCGCCGCGCCGCATCGGGTTGACCATGATTCTCGCCGAGGAGCACATGGAACGCAACACATAGATCTCGGAATTTTTCGGTGAAATGGAATCGGCGCGTTTGATCAGTTGTTCGGCCTTGTCGCAGTAGTCATCCACTTTTGATGATTCGGCGGAATAGGATTGCATGATGAGGCAATAGGCCATGTAATAATCGGGCAGCCATTCTGTTTTTGCAACGTTGGCAATCCGCTCAATGGAGTTGTAACAATTCTGTAATGTTGCCGGAGCGAATGCGGTATCAAGAATGGCAACCTGTTTTTCCATTGCGGAAACGAATTTCGGGTCCATCGCTTTTTTCGTGGTGTCGGAAGTTTGCGCCGCGATTGAAACCGAAAACAAAATGAATGCGGAGAAAAGAATCTTTTTCATGGGAACGGATTTTAGGATGCGTGATTTTAAATTGATTTTTTTTCTATTAACTAATCGCCAATAACTATTAGCTAATTGTTGTTATTGATGACATCTTTCGAACGGTCTGTTCCGAAACTCATGAAACAGCCAATGAAGATGGATCTTTTTGCAGGCGGAATGATCGCTTCGCGACGTGTGCCATCGTACGAATAACGGTAACCGTAAACCTCATTGATGCCGAAAACATTTGTTACCGACAGTACCAACACGGTGAATGCTCCGCAGAATTTTGTCAGGTAACTTGCATTGACACTGATCGAATTGTAATCGTAGGTTTTGTCGCCGAGGAAAATCGGATTGTTTGGATTGTAATACGGCCTGCCGCTGGAATAATTGTAAGTGAAACCGACGGAGGTGAGCGTTTTCGGAAAGAATTTTTTGAAAACGAGTGAGGCATTGTGCTTGCTTGCGAATGTGGGCATGGCGAGCACCGGATAATCGCGGAAAAGACGTTTGGTGTCGAGGTAAGTGTAGGAAACCCAGTAGTCGACATTCTTGAATGTTTTTTTATCGCGGAAGAAAACATCGAATCCTTTCGCATAACCGTTCCCGAGATTTGAAATGGAGGGAACGGTCATGACGAGATGATCGTATTGTTTGTAATAGGCTTCCACGCGCAAGGTGATGCTGTCGCTCACATGCTGGAAACTTAAAATGTAATGTGTCGCCTTTTCGAAATTCACGTTGTGCGACAAATACAAAAGATCATTTGAAGGTTTCTCGTAAAAATCGCCATAAGCCACACTCGCCTGCGAATGCGTTCCGGTTTTCATGGCAAGCGAAAGCCGCGGTGCAAGATTTGATTTGGCAAGCAACGAACTGTTTTCAAATCTTCCTCCCACACGTGCAACGAACTTCGAACCGAGAAAAATATCCGATTCTGCAAACGCGGAAACAAAATTGTCGTTGAAGTTGCCCTTGTAAGGACCGTATTGGCTGATGTCGCTGAGGTATTGGTATTCCGTTCCGAAGCGGAATTGGTTTCTCGCCATGAAATATCTTGTCGCCATTATTTTTCCCTGACTCAATTCACTCTGTGTATGAATGGCGGTGTCGTTTACGTTGAGGTCATTTTTATCGTACGCCCAAGAAGTTGCCGCATCCAATCTCCATTTCTCGCCGTAATAATTCCTGAAACTCAAATTGGTGTAGGCATCGGAATTTTTCAAACCGAAGGGCCGCATGTAACCGTTTGTGCTGTCAATGTCAACTGTTTTCAATGCGAGATCGGAATAATTGTAGTAGCCGTAGAATTTCAGCATTCCATTCGCACCGATTTTTTTCCTGAAGTTTCCATCGGTGGTAAGGAACTGTGGCATGCGTGTGTAATTCTGCAATTGCGGAACCACGGCAAAATACGGTGCGAGGTTCGTATAGTTCACATCGAATCCGGCGGAGAAACCTTTTTTCTCCCAGAGGTGATTGTGCCCACCACCCACACCAACCGAAGAAATCGCAAGCGTGGAAGAGCTTTGATCGGGAAGATCCTGTGTTTCTAGAACCAGGGCGGAAGAAAGCGCCTGTCCGTATTGTGCAGAATATCCACCGGTGGAAAAAATTGTTCCCTTGAAAAGGAAAGGCGAAAATCTTCCGCGAGATGCAACATCCGGAACGGAAGCGTAAAACGGATTGTTCACATTCATTCCGTCAATGATTGTTTTTGTTTCCGCACCTGTACCGCCACGTACAAACAACCCTTCCTGCTCACCGACTTTGGTGGAACCGGGAAGTGTTTGCACCGCTCCATAAATGTCGCCCTGTCCGCCGGCTGTCGTCACAATGTCAAGCGGCTTTAAAACTGTCGTACGTTTTTCATCACTCGCTTCAATTGTTCCTGCGGAAATCACCACCACATCCATTTCATTTGTTTTTGCGGTCAGGATAAAATCCACTTTCATATCGGCACCCGCCAGCGTAATTGTTTTTTGCACTTCTTCGTAACCGAGTTGATGACAAATGAGAATCACGCTTCCGGTTGCATCGGTTGTGAACGAATAATTTCCATTCGCATCCGCCGATGCACCATCGTAACTGTCTTTCACCAAAATGTTGGCATAAGGCACCGGTTGCTTTTTCTGGTCTTTCACCGTTCCACTGATGGTCAGGGCGAAAATTGGACTGCAAAGGAGAATTGCCATTGCAAGCAAAAGGATTTTTCGGGAGGGGAAAATGTGTTTCATGGTTGTATTAATCATAAATAGGGTACAAACATAGATTAGTTTATTTTATAAACCAAATAGTTCCCGAATTATTTTTGCGTGTCCGGAACTTGCAGACATTTTGGGGAGATCAATTCACGCATGCTGCTTCGTTGATCGAATTCTCTGACACCCAAATGAAATATGGTTTCATCTTCCGGGAGAAGTACCTTTGCATGGTGAAGTGAAAAATGTCTGATTGAAATCCCTTTTGCACACATAATAAAAAATACAAACAGAAAAATGGAAATCGGAATTGACAGTTTCGCGGCGGCGGCAACCAGCGGCAACACAAGAACAGCATCCGACAACAGTGATTCTTTGGGCGAATTGCTTGAACGAATGGAATATGCCGACAAAATGGGATTGGATGTTTTCGGAATTGGAGAACATCACCGCAAAGAGTTTTTGGATTCGTCACCGACCATGATTCTTGCTGCAGCAGCGGCCAGAACGAAAAAAATAATTCTTACAAGCGCCGTTACTGTTTTAAGTGCCGCTGATCCGGTACGGGTATTTCAGAATTTCGCCACACTCGATTTGATTTCGAAAGGACGTGCTGAAATGGTTGTCGGACGCGGTTCGTTCATTGAAGCATTTCCATTGTTCGGATTGGACCTTGACGATTACGATGAACTTTTCATTGAGAAATTGAATCTTCTGCTTGCGATTCGTGAAAATGAATCGGTTACCTGGTCGGGAAAATTTCGACCGGCACTTCATCATCAGGCAATCTATCCAAGACCGTTGCAAACCCAATTGCCGATTTGGCTGGGCGTAGGTGGAACGCCGGAATCATTCGAACGCGCAGGAAGACTTGGATTGCCCTTGATGGTTGCAGTTATTGGAGGGGAAACGCATCGCTTTCGTCCGTTGATTGATTTGTATAAATCAGCCGGAAAAAAGGCGGGACACGCCGATGAGAAATTAAAAGTGGGTTTGCATTCGCTCGGCTATGTTGCCAATACAACCGAGGAAGCCGTTAGTGATTATTATCCCGGTTATGCCGAAACATTTACCCGAATTGGAAAAGAAAGAGGGTGGCCTCCGGTGAGCCGTGCACGCTTCGATGCGCAAAATGGGGAAACGGGAGCGCTTTTGGTAGGAAGTGCCGAAGAAATTGTAAAAAAAATAATCCGTCACAGTGAGTCGCTGGGCGGAATTTCTAGATTCACTTTTCAAATGGACAATGCCGGTTTATCGCACGAAAAACTTTTGCAGTCGATTAGGTTGATCGGGGAAAAAGTGATTCCGTTGGTGAATGGGAAAATGTAATGTGCAAATTAAGAATTAGGCTAAAGTGAGATTCTGTTTTTCCCATCACTGTCAAGCCAGCTTGGAAAAATTGAAGAAATCCAAAGTTCACTTCAACTTCTCATTGTTCTTATGCCGATCACTGTCTCTCGAAGTTTTTTTCTCGAGGTTCTTTTTGAACGCCTCTGTCAAATCCACTCCTGTCTGATTCGCAATGCAAATCAGCACAAACAAGACATCCGCCAATTCATCGTCCAGTTTTTTTTCCTTGTCCGATTCCTTGAAAGACTGTTCACCATATTTCCGTGACATGATGCGGGCGACTTCGCCGACTTCCTCCATGAGAATTGCGGTGTTGGTCAATTCATTGAAATAACGGACGCCGTGAGTCTTGATCCAGGCATCAACGGCAGATTGTGTTTCGGAAAGTGTCATGATGGAAATTTATTCACCGAAGATACAACTGCGGATGAATTAGCATCAATTGCCGGCAAATCAATAATCCCTTCCAATGCCGATGATCAGTGAAGCGCTTACACCATAATTACGGATGCTCTCGCGCTGAACATTCTGATCGCCCTGCAAATTATACATCAAGCCTTCCGAATTCACTTTTCCCCACGGCAAACAATAATAAGGTCGAATGTTTATCCCCAGCCATTTCGTTGCGAACAGCGAAAAATTAATTGCAAAAGTATTTCCCATCTTGAATTTTTCAGTGTCGGTCGTCTCCTGGCCATTTGTAAAATTGGAATTGTTGGCGTACCAATCATGCACACCGAAAAAATTGAAATCGAAATCAAAGGACGGTACAATTTCGAGGTGTTTCGATTTCATGAAATAACCGGAAGCGCCGAAACTGATTCCGCCCATTCCCACTTTGATTTTCCGGTAACCGATGCTTCCTCCGGTTGGCTCAACGCCATTGGCAATGTTTGTTGCATGCATATTGTCCATTATGCATTCCAGCCCCATCGATTTTCCGCGAAACTGCCAGCTCGCTTCCCAACCTTTCATCAATTTGAAATAATCCATTTTCTGACTCAGCCATTGACGCGTATAATTGTAAGTGTAAACCGTGCGGTTGATGTTGTCGGGATGCATCCATCCGTACTTGATTCCAAAAGTGAAATCGCTGCTTTGCGCGAAGTCGGTTTGTGCAATCGCCGCAAAAAATAAAATGACAAGGAGTTTTTTCATGGCTTAATATTTTACGCG
>CAYMZV010000132.1:0-10740 GCA_964394965.1 uncultured Chryseobacterium sp. | reverse complement strand
CAACGACCTTGTGTTGCTGCTTTCGGTGAAATTGGAAACGATGGAAGATTTCCGCCACTGGTACCACACACAATTTTTCAAACACAAAAGCGATATCGGTTCACAGCTTCGCGGATTGCAGGCGCAAATTGAAGATACGGTTGACCAGCTGAATGATTTGGTGAAAAACGAGCAGGATAATTTCCGCGAAATGCTGATCGGTTGTGAAGCGCTTTTGGATCGCATCAAGGAGCAGGCGGATAAACTGTCAAGCGCATTTTCCTCGAAAGACGATATCAAGCAATTGCTCGACGATGCAACACTCGTGGAAGAATTCGAATTCCGTGAAATGAAACGCGAAGTGCGAACCTATTTCAAGGATATCGAACAACGCCTGATCAATGTCTCCCACACGATCGATCGCATCAAGCCGAAAATCAACAAGCTCTACAACGATTTCGAGAAGCGCGATTTCGACCGCAAGATCGAATCGTTTTTGCTGTATCTGCTGAAAAATTCAACCAGCAAATTCGGACGCGCAAAAAAACTGATCGGGCGTACGGTTCATGAAGTGGAGGTTTTCCTTCCGAAAAACATTGAAACGAAAGAATATTACAGCGACCGTTCACGCATCACCGGCATCGACTACATGCAGTTGCTCGAGCCGCCTCCGATCCATGTGTTGCAGCAGGATTGGGATGAAGCGGATTTGAAACGCCAGGCGGAATTGCGCCGCGCACAGATTGCACGCGACAAACTCGTTGCCTACTGGTGCGACCAGATCATTGCGGATTCCGAAAAGAAAAAGAAAATCAATTTCGCGGATTATTATTTCAAGATCCTGCAGAAGGAAAATGATTACGAAGCGGCCGTAAAAGTCGCAACAGAAACACTGCGCGAATTTTCAAAAAAAGAAGGATATGAAGTTGTCATTTCGGAAGAGATGATGCTCGATTCAAAACACCCTTACACCGGATTATGGAAGATGCAAATAAAAAATACGGTTTCCTAGAAACCGAAGAAGCCGAAAACCTTTTCGCTGATCTTGACTTCGCATTGAAGAGTGGACAGCATGTGCAGAATTATCCGCACCAGGTTGAACTGTTCAACTTCATTGAAAAATATGAAGAGGAAATCCGTCTGTATTACCGCAATCTTTTCAAGGTGAATCTCGCCGGAAAAGGAACGGACTACACGCGTTATTTCTATCTGGAAATGGATGACGAAAGCCGGGGCATCGTAAAAACACGCGCGAAAAAATTGTCGCCCGAATACACTTTGCTCGGAATTCTCCTGCTGAAAATCCACCGCATCGATAAATATTTCATCAACGACATTTACGTTCCGGATCTGATCCAGCTCATCAAGAGCAACGACGAGTACAAGAATTTCATCTACAACCTTTTTGCAAAACGCCGCGAGAAGGAAGCAACGGACATTGACGAAAGCACCATCGACGAATGGATCCGCAATGCGCTGAAAGAATTCGAACGTTTGGGCTGGACTCATTTCGACCCACGCAACAAGGACCTTTTCGAGATCATGCCGTCCATCGACCGCCTCTTCTCCATGTACTCCTACGAAATCCACAACATCGACCGCCTCATTGACGAGACAAATACCATCACCGAAAAAACCGGCGGACTGTACGCGGTTGAAGAAGGTGAATCACAGGAATGAAACAATCATGAGGTTGTGTCGAAGCACAACCCAAGACCGAATTAGAAATAAAAAATCATGAAACAATATCCAAGAATCTTTTCCCTTTCCACAGTTGGAATCATCTACCACAACAACTGTGATTATCTCCTGCATCCGTTGCGTACGGATTTCACGGGAGGTTCCGGGTCGGGAAAATCCGTCATCGCCGATTTGCTCCAGCTGATTTTCGTTGCGAAAAAGGAATTCTGGGAATCGGGAACGGATGTCATGACAACGGAGAAAAGGACCGTGGAGGGAATTGTGCTCAAGCAAGGCGGCGAACAGGGAAACTTCGGTTATTCATTCGTGAATGTGGAAGTTGCCGAAGGGAAATTCATCATTGTGGGAACACATGTGCAGACAACCGCGCGATCGATTTATCCGTTCATCATCCAGAAAGGATTTGATTTCGGCGCGGAATCGGAAAACAACCTGGATCCGATGGACCAGTTCTTATTGTACAAGGATTTCCTTCCCAACAATCAGATCCTGCCGATCGACAAGCTGAAGGAAATCCTGGAAAAACGCGGATTCAATCTCCGTCATTTCAACAACCGCACATCCGAATTCCACCGCGTACTTTTCAACAACCAGATTCTCTCGACGGATTTGAGTCACGATGAAAAGAAACTCAAAACTTTCGCACAGATCATCCAGTCATTCGCACGCGGAAAAGGAATCGGCGCAAAATCGGAAGACCTGAAAAACTTCCTGTTTGTAAATGACGATGATCAAAACAAGGAATACGAAAAACGCAAAAAGGAAATCGAGGAAGCGCACGAGGAATTCAAGCGTCGCGCACGTGTGTATGAAACGGTGAAGTTGAAAAAAGATCGGTTGCTTGCATTGCTCGAAGACAAAAAGAAGCGCGACAAGGCATTGCACCGTTCGCTCTTTTTGGAAACGGGTTGGGCCTATCAGCAGAAAGACGTTGTTGGCCGCGATTTGATCCGCACACAAAAGGAAACGGCACACGTCAATCTTCAGCAGATCATGTTGGAGAAACGCGTGAATGAATTGAACATGGAAGCGGTGGAACGCGAATTGGATTCGATTGTTTCCGAACGTTCACGCCTCGAGCAGGAATTGGAAAACCGTAAAAAGTCAAAAGACTTTGCGGAAAAAAACCGCGCCTCGTATGAAAAGGCGTATGGCATTGCACAACAGGAATACGATGAGACAAGCGCACGCTGGACGAAAGTGAAATCGGTTGACGGATGGTTGCGCGTTTATAAGACAATGGACGCTGTTCGCGAACAATTTTCAAAACAGGATCGCATGATCCGCGACAGGCAGAAGCTGGAAGAGTTCGAGGATTTTTTGGTGGAGCGAAGTGTGTACGATGAATTTTCCGAATCGACTTGGGCGCAGGATTACCGTTTGGCACAAGCGGAATTCGATGGATTGATGGAACAACTCAACGCCGAAATTTCACGTCTCGAACAATTGCTTCCGCTTTTTGATTCCGACAACAAGGATTCTGTTGTGCAATGGGCGATTCGCAATGCAGGAAAATTGACCAAGGAAGAGGAATCGGTGCTGATGCATTTCAAGGCGCTCGGGACAAAAAAACCGAATGAGATTACCGAAGGGGACCGCTTCATTCCCGATCCCGAAAAAGTGTACAAGAACCTGAAACCGGTTGATGCCGATGCAAAGGGTTTTTGGGTGAACATGGATGGCGTGCTGGAATATATTTCCTACGTTCCAAAACAGCTTTTCAATAATCCGAAAACGATTGAGCAGGAATTGAAAAAATACGGCGACACCATCGGAAAGGAATTGGAAAAACTGAATGCCGAAAGAAGCCGTCACCAGAATCTCCGCAACCATTTGCTCGATTTCGGTTTCAACAATCAGGTTTCCGAAAATTGGATTCACCGCGAGGAATTGGTGAAATTCATTCCGGACGATTCGCTGTTGATGACAAAAGAGGATTTCGAAACAACCGTTGATCTCTTCACGAATCCGAAAAACAATTTGCGCCTGCAATACGAAGAGGCAAAGAAAAATTGGGAAGACGCATTGCAGAAATTGCGTGAAGCCGACGACATCATCGCCAATTCACAGGGAAGCCTGATGGCGATCGACGGACAAATCAAGCAACTCGACATGACACAACTTCCCGATAAGGAGCGCGAGATAAAAAATTTCAAGCAGGAACGGAAAGTCTTGGAAGAGCGTTATGCCGATTGGAAAAAAGATGTGCTCACGTATCTGCGCGAATCCGAAGGCGAACAAAGCGAAGTGAAAGTGAATGCCGAAATCCGCGCAATAGAAAAGGAACACGGCTCAAGTACAAAAATGCTGTACAACGGATTCTCACAGCGCCTCCAGGAAATTTCACGCAAACAGGGTTCGCTCGAGCAACGCCTGATCGGATTGATGGAGCAGATGCCTGCGCTCGAAAGCCGTTTCAACGAATCGCATAAACGTTACACCGAATTGATCGGCGAATTCAAGACGGAGGAATTGGTGGAACCGATTGAGGAATCATTGGTGAACAAGACAAAAGTCACGGTCATCACCACACAGAAGGCATTCGAGGGCAATTTCGATTTGATTTTGCGCGATGAGAAATTCAACATCGATGATGAACGCTTGAAAGGAAGTCACAATTACGATTTCCAAACCCTGGCGGAAGTCATGCTTCCGAAAATCATTACCAATCCCGGAAATATTGAAAATGATTTGGCGAGCGACATCGAGGAACATCTCAAGTCCATCAACATGAAGATGAATGAGATCAACGATCACAAGCTGAAAATCATCAACGGGATTTTCTCGAAAATAGAGGAAGCCTACAGCGATTGTCGCGACCGTATCGAGGACATGCGCGAATTTTTCCGCACCAACAAGATTTCCGGCGGCCACTATGTTGAAATCAATTTCGAACCGTCGAAAGGTTATCCCATCACCTGGATCAGGAGTCTCAACAAGCAGATTGCGGCGAAAGCGCAGAATGTCGGACTCTTCAAAATGTTCGAAACGGAAAATGAAGGAGCCGACGCAATCATTTTAAAGGCATTCCTCGAACACAGCGACGGGAAAAATGTGAAACCCGACATCAAGAAATTGACGAACCCGAAATCATACTTCGACCTTTCCATTTCGCTCAAGACTCCGAAAGGGGAAGATGCGCCGGGATCGAACGGACAGAATTACACCATGCTTGCATTGCTTTGTATCGCGCGCCTTTCCATTATCGACAGCGACAAGCTCAGCAGAAAAGACCGCAAGGTGAAACGTGGCGTTCGTTTCATGACCATCGACGAGGTGGCGGGTCTCGGTGAGAATTTCGACATGCTTTATGATCTCGCGAAAAATTACGATTACCAAATCCTTACGATGACCATCGATCCGATCGGACGGTTCGAGGAAGGGAAACAGAATATTTACACGTTGCGCAAAAACAACAATCCCGAATTCCACAACGTCAATCCAACGCCGCTCGCACAATTCAGTTACGACCAGATTGTCGAGAAGCTGGAAGATTATATCCATTCCCTGCAAACACAGAATTGATCGGCGAATGAATTGAAACACGAAACGGGAATCGGAAACGGTTCCCGTTTTTTTTGGAAGAAGCGGAAGCAAATCCTTTTTCTACAAACACCTCACCGGCTTTCCGCTATTACTCCGCACAAATTTTTCCCGGGATGGATTTTTTGTGCGCTTGCGGGGTAACCGCTGCAATCCGGGCTGATCGGGAACATCACATTATTTACAAATCGAAAAAAGCCATCGGCAAATTGACACATCTGTGCACCAACAATTTTTTTCTTTTCCGTTAAACCTTCCTTTTCTCGCGAAGTCATAGAACCAGAAACCAAGGAAAACCCATTATAAAAACGGAAACCATGAAAACCAATAAATTCTTTAACGCAACATTTGGAGTTGCAGTCATTGCAGGATTGATGTTCGCTTCCTGCAAGAAAGAAAACAACCAGGAAGAGGAAACCGCATCGGCAGAAGATCATGCCATGGCGGAAACCATTTACAACGACATCAACGCAATGGCCGGACAGGCTTCCGATATTTCTTCCGGATCCATGTCAAGTTATCGCATGGGCGATGACCAATACATCTGCTCGTTGAGTTGCGCTACAATCGTGAACGATACCGTCAATCACATTGTAACCATCACCTTCAATGGCGGAACCTGCCTCGACGGTCGCACCCGCAGCGGTTCGTTGATCGTAAATTATTCCGCTTCCACCAATGGTGCAAGACACTACCGCGATCCGGGCTTCAGCTGCACAGTCGCTTCCAGCAATTATGTGGTTGACGGGAATGCCGTGAACATCATCAACAAGACAATTACAAATACAACTCCGTCGGGATTCAATCCTGCAACAACAAATCTTACCTGGCACATCGACGCACACATTTCAATTACGAAATCCAGCGGCGGAACAATTGACTGGACCTGCAACCGCGACAAATCATTGCTCAATACATCCGACGCATCGGTTTATCATGGAGCTGCAACACCCATCACCTGGTCACTTGCACGTATCGGCCACACAGGCACCGCAAGCGGAACATGTGCAGATGGTGAAAGTTTCTCTGCAACAATTACCAGCATGCTCATCCGCGATTTCGGTGGATGCGTGATCAGCGGAAGACATCCGATCATTCAGGGAACAATTGACATGACAAAAGGAACCCGTCCGGTTCGCCACATTGATTACGGAAATGGATCTTGCGACAATACGGCAACCGTTACGATCAACAATCACACAAGAACAATCACATTGCGCTAGAAATCAGGCGAATTCAAAAAACAGAAAATGCGATCTTTTACGGATCGCATTTTTTTATGGAATCATTTTTTGAAAATCAGAACTTCACTGAAATTCCTCCGGTCACCATCGGCAACCATTTTGCATAACCGCCTTCCACAAACACGCCGATATTTTTCGTGAAATAAAAATTTGCCCCGGCATGCACGGAATATCCCAATCCGGCTTTTGCCATTGGGGAAATGTAATCTTCGTTCAATGTTGTGGTGTGTGTCACTTTCATCATTGTCATTCCCACGCCAATACCCGCGTAAGGATCGAGTTTCGCGTAAGAAAGTTTTTGGTGATAGGTAACGCGCAGCCCGAGACAATTGTAGGAATGATCGAAAACGTGAATGTTGTTCGGATTCGTCACATCGGTAATCGTAACCGTTTCCTTGTACATTCCATAATACAATCCCGCACCCAGAAAATCCGTGATGCCATATTCGGCATGAAAAAAAACAGGAAAGGTTTTTTTGTAGGTCAGCGTACCATACAGGCCATAATCCGATTTCGAATAATCGGTCTTCACAAGAAATCCCGCTGCAACCTGTCCTCCGATTTGTCCTTGCTTGAAAGCGACTTCTTTTTTCTTTCTCTTCCTGCTTCTGCGTTTTGCCGGTTCTGCGGAAACATCGCTTACAAAAAAGAGACAACAAAGGGCAGCAGCAAAAAAGGCCTTGAGATTCATGGCGCTCATCATTTCAGAATCCGGAAAATTAAAGCGTGTTCGAATTGATCACCGCTGTCGGGTGACCGGAAGCATCGACTTGGAAAAGAACCACAACAACATGAAGGTTGCTTTTATTCACAACATCGGCAGGAAGTGGAATGGTGTAGGAACCGTCGATCTGCATTCCTTTTGTCGCCTGTGTGGAAATGATTGTTGTACCGAATGCATGATGGCCTGCAGCACCGCGGAAAACGTGATTGTGAACAGCACCTACAATCGGATTTGTCGTTGTGGTTTGGTCGGAAACAAGATTGTCTTCCGTTACATAAACGGCAAGATTGTATTTTCCGGTAAGGTCTGAGAAGAAAACGGTTTTGGTAGTGACCACCATATTGTTTCCATCCACTTTTTGTGTCAGTCCGATTCCGGCTTTTGCCTGTGCATTCGCTGCAATTGCGGGGTTGACGAGTCCATCGAAATAAGTTGCAGAAGGATATCCTCCACCTTGTGCATTTACGCCAGTGGTGGGATAGCCGGTACAGTTATAAAAATTCTGCAGGGTATCTCCTTCGGGATAGTCTGCTGCAACAAGGGCATCGGCAGGGTGAACGGAAATTCCGGTCACTTTGTATTTGTGATTTACGAAAGTCGGATCCCAATTCGGATATCCGTAAGTTCCGCAGAATTCACACCATGTTGCGGTGAATTCAAGAATGAAAGCCTTATAATCCGTAGAAACAGAATTCATCGGAGTCGCTGTAGTTGTATCTTTTTTGCAGGAGCCGATCACAAGTGTTGCAGCGCAAAAAAGGACGAGAAACTTTTTCATGGGTATGGATTATTTATTTTTTGCCGAGCGATTTTGAGAACAGTCCGTTTTTGCCAAACGATTCATATTCTTGAGGTTATAACAAATATGGTCAATAGGAACGTAATTTGCAAGGGTTTAAGAACCAATGTCAAATTCGGACGATTATCAGTCAATTGAGAACAATGTCCTTTCTTTGCAGCCCATGGTTGTAGTCACCGCCAAAATACCCGCTTTTTTGCCGTCTAAACCGCCCTTTCCACGCGAGATTTTCTGGCTTACGGCGGTCATATTTCCGGTACTCATGTTGGGTATTTTCCTGAGTAATCTGTCGTCGCCCGAACAGCCCGTTTCCAGTGTTTCAATTCAGGCTCCAATTGTTTTTCAGGGCGACTCAACTGTTTCAATTTCAATCAGTTTCATTGGTGATTTGATGTGCCACGTTCCGCAAATGACCAATGCAAAATTGCCTGACGGATCCTACGATTTTTCGCCCAGTTTCAAGGAAATCGCCCCCTATCTTTCAGCGGCCGATTTGACAATGGGAAATCTCGAATGCACATTTGCGGGCTCTTCAAAACCGTATGCCGGATATCCGGCCTTCAATAGTCCCGATGCTTACCTCTTGGCCATAAAAAATTCCGGAATTGATTTTCTCTGCACGGCAAATAATCATTGCATGGATACGGGCGAAGAGGGATTGTTGCGCACATTGAAAAAGGTTCGTGAAAATGGTTTCGGCTCAACGGGAACTTTTGACTCGCAACGCGACCGCGATTCCATACGTGTGATCAATGTGAAGGGAGTGAATGTTGCGATTTTGAATTACACGTATGGAACAAACGGGGCTTATCCCAGTGCAGATCACAAATGGATGATGAATGTTGCGGACAGTGCGCTTGTGCATGATGATGTTTTGCGTGCGCGGGCAACCAATGCGGATCTTGTGATCGTATTTTATCATTGGGGAATCGAATACAAACCCGCACCCGTTCCAAAACAGGATACCCTATTTCATTGGGCGGCCGATGCAGGGGCGGATCTTATAATCGGTTCACATCCGCATGTGATTGAACCGGTGGAATTTTTCAAAACCGCCGCCAATGCGAAACTGGATTCCGGATTGGTGGTGTGGTCATTGGGGAATTTCATTTCCAATCAGAACAATCGTTATCAGGATGCGGGAGTGATTCTCACCCTGTCGATTCGGAAAAATTTTACGACGGAAAAAATTTCCCTTGACCAAACAACCTATTTCCCGACGTGGGTGTATCGTTATTACGATCCTTCGCTCATGCAGCATGTTGTTGTTCCTGCCAATTGGTGCGCAAACGATTCCCTTCCTGCATGGATAAGCACGGAATCGAAAAGGAGAATGTGTGAAGCGTTTTCGGATACGAAGTTGATGCTCGAAAAAAACTCCCCGAAAATAACATTGGCCAAATATGATTTCACCGGAAAATGAATTTTCGCACACGCTGCTTTTTCCATTAACATTTTTTTGAATTTCATCCCGTCGCTTTTTTTCACGCAAGGCTTTATGAATGCAAACCGAACGAAAACCGTCGGTACGCAAAACAAAAAAGTCTCCTATGAAAAAGCACATCTTCCTCCCGATTCTTGTTGCAGGCGCAATGGGAATCATTCCCCTGAAAGCGAATAATCTGTCTTTTGCAAAAGACGATGACAGCAAAACAAAAGCCGCTGCATTGAATGAGAAAGCAACATGGATGATCATTTTCAATACCGACAATGCCGACTCGTTGAATTGTGCAATCAAATTATGCAGTCAAGCCATTGAACTCGATCCGACATTGACAGATGCATTTTTCAATCGCGGCGATGCATCCTATTTCCTGCACGATTACAATTCTGCAATCAAGGATTTTGATTTGGTGGTGGACAAAAGGGGAGAGGCAACGGATTTCCAATATCGCGGCGAATGCAAATTCAATCTCTCCGACAATGCAGGGGCGCTGGCCGATTTTCAAGCTGCAGCATCAAAAGGAATCGCATCCACTTTATCCGGACAAAGCCTTGCCATGAATGATGCGAACACTTTGGGAATTGCATTTTACAATGCGGCAAATTATTCCGATGCCGTGAAGGCGTTTACGGTCTCTGTCAATGCGTTGAAAACCGGAACGAATTTATTCAATCGTGCAAATGCCGAATACATGGCCGGCGATCACCCATCCGCTCTTGCCGATTGGAAACAAAGTGGAAAAATGGGAAACAAGGAGGGAAAAAAATCCTACAAAAAATTCAGGAAGCAGGGTTGATTGGGGGGAGTACGAATTACGAATCAAAAGCGAATCTGCGAACTGCGAATACCATTGGTAAAATTCGCAGTTCGCAGATTCGTAATTTTCTGTAATTCGTACAATTCTATTTGATGCACACGCCGATCACACAAATGTCATCCACTTGCTCGAGTTTTCCTTTCCATGTATCGTGTTTTTCCGCAAGCATTTTTTTCTGGATTTCCATCGGTTCTTTTGCAAATGAAAGCAAGAGGCGCTTGAAATTTTTCGTCATCAATTTTTTCCCCTTGTCGCCGCCGAACTGATCCGCATAACCATCGGTGGAAAGATAAATGCAATCGTTTTTCTGCAATGGAAATTCATGTGCAACGAATTCCTGCGAAGCCGGCGTGTGTCCGCCGATTGCAACTTTTGTCGGATTCAACTCAATCAATTCGCCATTCCTGATAATCCAAAGCGGACGGTTGGCTCCGGAAAACTCCAACTTCATGTTTTCCCTGTCAATCGAAATCAATGCCACATCCATTC
>CAYMZV010000131.1:0-10741 GCA_964394965.1 uncultured Chryseobacterium sp. | reverse complement strand
GGGAAGTGAAAATCTTATGCCGCATATTTTATCCGCTGTTGAGGAATATGCTACGTTGGGAGAAATTGCCGATGTGATGCGGAAAGTTTTTGGGGAGTATAAGCAGTGAAAAAAATGGAGACTGTCAGCCTTTTTCTCAGGATCGGAAATTGATTTCCAATATTTATTTTCTTTAATTTGGGTTCTCATTAATTTACCCCAACATGAAATCACTTATTTTATCATTTTCATTTGCCGTACTGTTTTTGACTGCCGATGCCCAAACATTTGGTGGCATGTTTCATAAACACAAACCTGAAAATGTTCAGAAGATTGAAGTATCCTCCGATGCAAATGCTTCCACAACCTTAGGCAGTTCATTTATGCTTACAGTGAAGGCAACGGAAAGCAATGGAAAAAAAACATACAGCTTCAGCACTCCTGAAATTCCTTGGACTGAATTTGATGTTGTCGTAAAGGGAGGCACTTTTCAAGACGGAAAAGTTGTTGCAGCAAAACGGCTTTCAGAAACGGAGGCAGGATCGCTTTCGATAAAAGTGAGTTATAAAACAAAGCCCGAACTCGATACAACTTTTTCAATCAATCTTGTCGAGGGAAAGGACTTGCAGTTGGACTTCAATGGAAAGGATGGGAATGATGGAGCATCCGGACAAGCCGGTTCGAACGGACGCGTACATCAACAAGGCGATCAATGTGTGGAGGGAGAGGCGGGTCAATCGGGCGAGAGTGGTTACGACGGAGAAGATGCTCCTGAGATCGAAGTTTATTTGAAGAAAGCCACAGTAAGTTCTTTGGGACATGACATGATTTGTGTACTGGTTGTAAATATGAGTTTGAATGACACATCTTACTACTATATGGATTTGGCAGGATCAATGACAATTAATTGCAATGGCGGAAATGGAGGCAACGGTGGAAGAGGGGGACAAGGTGGAATCGGGTCGAAATCTACTGACGGAACAGAATGCAAGGGAGGAAGTGGTGGCAATGGTGGCAATGGTGGCAATGCAGGAAACGGAGGTAAAATCACTGTACATGTTGATCCCGGTTTGGATCTTTCCAAATACAAAATAAAATTTGTCAATACTCCGGGATCGGTTGGTGCGGGTGGATATGGTGCCATTGGTGGCGCCCATGGAGAAAACACGGCACCTGTTGCCGGCCGTCGAGGTGCTGACGGAAGCAATGGTAAACCCGGTCGCGATGGCAAACCCGGTCCTAAACCGTTTATCAAATCGGAAGCTGTCAGTTCCAAACTCTTCGGAATTTAGCAGGGTAATCATTTTGAATTTCGATGCGTAAATTCCTGTTGAATGGAATTTCGGATTTTCCATTCTTAAATTTCGCAATCATCATCTCGTGTATCTTTAAGTTGATGTGAAAACAGTTCTCTTGTTGATTCCAATTATGGAATGAAGGGAAATAATCGAGATTCCACCATTGCCTTGACTTTGATTGGAGATAAAAAAGAAAACTGATCCTTGTCAGTTTCACCCTTTCAATCAGTTGTATTTACAAATATTAACAAGCCCTCGGGCAACTTGCATTTTATTTTGGCATCTTGAAAGTAATCGGCATACCCCCGTTCTTTAAAATCATTTATACAAATTCTTATGGACAGGAAACAGTTTTTGAAAAGCCTTGGACTCGGCGCGGCGGCACTTGTGGTGGTCAACGAAATTCAGTCCTGCAAGAAAACAACCACGGGGATAGATTTTACAGTCGACATGGGAACTTCCCAGTACAGCGCGTTGCTCACGGTGGGTGCAGCGGTTGTAACGAATCAAGTCATTATTGCACACACACCTTCGGGTTACGTTGCGTTGTCTGATGTTTGCACGCATCAGGGTTGCAGTGTTGGCTATACAGGTGCAACCACGAATCAATTCTCCTGTCCGTGCCATGGAGGAAGATTCAGCGCAACAGGTGCTGTCATAAATGGACCACCCGTAACCGCACTTACCAAATACAATATTTCCCAATCGGGAAATGTATTGCACATCACTTCGTAGGAATGCCTTGTGGAAAATTGGCAGCGGGGAAAATGTGATTGTGAAAAGCATCGCCAATAACAGGCAACCGATAACGCACTATTTCTTGCCTGTAGAATCCTGTACCAGGATGAAAATATCCTCGTTGTCTTTTTTCATCAGGAAATGTTCCCGTGCAAATTTCTCAAGCAGTTTGGGATTGCTCTTCAATTCGTTTTCCTCTTTTTTGTTTTTTGCAATCTCAGTCTTGAAATAATTTTCTTCCGCCTCCAATTTCTTCACTTCCCTGTGCCTGTCGATTTGCGAGAAAACATCATTCTTGTCGAAAAAGAAAAGCCATGCTGTAAAAACGGCGATGGTGATCAGGTATTTGTTTTTGAGAAACAACAGGATTTTCATATCGCGAATTTACTCACACGGTGCACAGCTTCAGGTTGTTTTCACCCTATATGTGTAAAACTTCGGTCAATTGTTAATAGTGATCGGTGTCAAATGGAAATGACAGGTGATAAGCGAAGCAGGATTGTGGAGTTGGCTGCTGTCCGAAGATTTCGCGGGTGCCGGACAATTGACAATTATCATTTTTGATTATTGTCAAACATGATTAGATTTGTAATAAAATAGACAATATCTATGACTTTACAGCAACTCGAATACGTTACCGCCGTTGCGCAATGGGGGAGTTTTGTGACTGCAGCGGAAAAATGTTTTGTAACGCAACCCACGCTCAGCATGCAGGTGAAAAAACTCGAAGAGGAAGTTGGCATTCTGCTCTTTGACCGGAGCCGTCAACCGGTTGCCTTGACGGATGCCGGGAATATGTTCATCGATCAGGCGCGTGTGGTGCTGCGCGAGAATAAGCGATTGAAAGAAGTGGTTGCAACTGCCAAAGGCGACATTGCCGGTGAATTGAAAATAGGAATCATTCCGACACTCGCGCCGTATCTGCTTCCGCTTTTCGCCAATGCATTTACGGAAACCTATCCCGAAGTGAATTTGATTGTGGATGAACTGACAACGGATAATATCATCAACTCACTTAAAAAGGAAACCATCGATTGCGGAATACTTGCCACGCCATTGCACGAACCGCAATTGAATGAAATGCATCTTTTCAACGAACCTTTTGCCGCTTATCTCTCGAGGAAAAGTCCGTTATGGAATAAGCGCACCTTGAAAACCGAAGAGATCAATGCCGAAGATGTCTGGTTGCTTGCCGACGGACATTGCATGCGCAATCAAATGTTGCAGCTGTGCAATTTCAGGAAAGACAAACCCAATGAGCAGCGTTTGAATTACCGCAGCGGAAGCATTGAGACATTAAAACGAATGGTCGATCTCGGACATGGAATGACGATTCTTCCCTGGTTGGCAGTTGCCACACTGACGCAGAAACAACAGCAGGCCGTGCGTTATTTCCGCACACCCGAACCTGTACGCGAGATCAGCATCGTTACCCATCGCGCACAATTGAAAAAAGCGTTGATTGAAAAATTGGCGGCAACCATTCTCGAAACAATTCCTCCGCAATTGAAACGTACAGCCAAACAACATGTTTTGGAAATCACCCAGCCCTGAGTTTTCCTTTTTCAACGAATGGGAAAACGGAGAATCAGGATCATGAAGGTGATGCAACTGCCAATAAATATTAAAGTGAAACGTACCATCTTTTTATATTCATTGAAATTGCCGAATTTTAGTTTTGGAATTTTCAACCGCCTCTGATCATGAAAAAAACAAAACTTCTCGTTTCCGTTTCCGTAATTGTTGTACTCAGTATTTTTTTATTCGCCGAAAACAGCTTGAGCATTCCTCCGGCGAAAAACTCCTTCCGGACAGAACAGAAAGCGTATCCGAAAGTGAAGACCGCGTATGATTTGAAATTCGAAGGGATAAAAAAACGTTTGGTGGAATTGGGCGTCGATTCGAATTCGCTGAATGTTTTCATCCGCGTTTTCAAGCAGGAAAAGGCAGTGGAGGTGTGGGTGAAATCAAATAAAAATCAAGCGTATCAGCTTTATCAATCCTATCCGATCTGTTCGAGTTCGGGAACGCTCGGACCGAAGCGCTGTCAGGGCGATGGACAAGTGCCGGAAGGATTTTATCATGTAAGTGTTTTTAATCCGTTGAGCGATTACCTGATTTCTCTCGGTGTGAGTTATCCGAATGCATCCGATGCTCATTTCGGTTGCAAGGGTGATAAAGGCGGTGCGATCATGATTCATGGAAATTGTGTGACGATCGGTTGCATTCCGATTACCGATGATAAAATCCGTGAAGTGTATGTGCTTGCCGTCGAAGCGAGAAATAATGGACAGGAAAATATCCCGATTCATATTTTCCCGACGAAACTCACAACGGAAGAATTGGCTGCCATCAAATCGGAATTTCCAGATAAGCAAACCGGAATTTTCTGGGACAATCTGAAAGAGGGTTATGATAAATTCGAAGCGACAAAATTGGTTCCCGATGTGACGATTGACAAGGAGGGGAAATATATTTTCAAGTGATCACCGATTGGCAATCATGACTAGCATTGCCATGGAGAACGCTTCGTCAAGCCCATTCAAACCATTACCGGAATTGTTTGGCGAATTCACCCGAATGGATTATTGAATTGTCAATTCCTGAAATGGATTCAAGAATATTTTCATCTATGGATGATCTTTTTTTCGCATTGAAACGTGCATCACGATTCCACAAAAAATTTTCTTTGGGTGCCAATTTATCAGAAAGGAAACCATATTTTTAAGATATAATTTTTAAACCCCGATTATGTTTATTGAAAATCAGGACCAGATTCTGAGAATCATCAACCAGGTTTTTGAACTGGAGAAAAAATCCACCCAGAAAACCGAAATGAATTCCATCCAACGCAACCTTACGCGCATAAAAGACGCATTTTCCGAAATGGGACTGCAATGGTCGAATCCGCTTGGCGAACCTTACAACGATACCCGCACGGATTGTGAAGCGAGCATTGCAGGCGACTCTTCCGAAAACCTGAAAATTACGGAAGTGATCAAACCGATTGTGTGGCGAAAAGACGGCAGCCTGAATTACATTGTTCAGAAAGGTCTTGTGATTGCCGAGTCAAAATAAATTCTAGCTGAAAAAAATATGAGTAACACGATTGATTTTGGAATTGATTTGGGCACGACCAATTCCGTCATTGCAAAATACCAAAACGGTAAAGTTGAAATTTTCAAGAACCCTGTCGGGCACAAGGAGACATTGCCGTCTGTGGTTGCCTTTCGAAAGGAGCGGATTATTGTCGGTGACAAGGCGAAGGAATACCTGGAGAAAGATCCGGAAAATGTGGTGGGCTCTTTCAAGCGGAAAATGGGAACAACTGAAAGTTTTTTTATTGCCAACACTTCCGATTTCAAGAACCCGGTCGATCTCTCGGCTCTTGTGCTGAAGGAATTGAAAAATTTCGTGTACACGGGAGAATCGATTGAAGCCGCCGTCATTACCATTCCCGCTTCATTCGACACGATACAATCCAACGCAACAAAAAAAGCGGGTTATGCTGCGGGATTCAGTGAAGTACTGCTGTTGCAGGAACCGATCGCTGCAAGTCTCGCTTATGCAAACAAGGAAGACGGCGAAAAGGATAAGGAGGGACGTTGGTTGGTGTATGATCTTGGTGGCGGAACATTTGATGTGGCATTGGTGAAAATAGGCGACGGTGAAATGAATGTTGCGGATCACCAGGGAAATAATTTTCTCGGTGGATTGGATTTTGACAATCGCATCATCGACAGGATCATCATTCCGCATTTGGAAAAGATGAATCGCTTTGATGATTTGCTGCATGAATTGAAAAGCGCGAAAGGAAAATACAATCGGCTTTATTACGAATTGCTCAACAAATCGGAAGAGGTGAAAGTGGAACTCACGGGTAATTCAATTGCTGAAATAGAATTTGAAATCGAAGACAGGGAAGGGGAAGCCGTTGAGGTTTTCATGACGATCACACGCGAACAATTTGAAGATTCCATCCGTGATCTGGTGGAAACAACCTTGGACATGATCAAGATAATTCTCGAACGGAATAATCTTTCCTCTTCCGACCTGCGTTATGTCCTGATGATCGGAGGCAGCACTTACATTCCACTTGTTCGGAAATCGGTTGCCGAAAAATTCGGAATCGCCATCAATTGCACCATTGATCCAACCACTGCAGTTGCAATCGGTGCTGCATATTATGCAGGCTCACGCTCACGTGCACCCATTCAAAAGGAAAATCAAAAATCAACCGGAGCGGTTCATGGAAAATCACCCGTTTCAATTCGAACGGCCTATCAAAAAACGTGTCAGGAAAAGGAAGAATATTTTGCTGCGTCGGTGGAAGGGATGATGAATGGATTGTTTTACAGGATTACGCGTGATGATGGCGGATTCGACAGCGGATTGAAAAAACTGGAGCCGCGGATTTCCGAAATGCTTCCGTTGGCAATCAATTTCGCCAATCTCTTTTCATTCAAACTGTACGACGACAAAAACAATCCTGTTCCTGTTGATGTTCCGCAGATCATGATTGTACAGGGGAAATTCAATGTACTTGGCCAACCTTTGCCGAATGACATTTGCATCGAGGTGGATGATTATGAAAACAACATGACGCGGCTCGAAATCATTTTCGAGAAAAATGCATTGTTGCCGTTAAAAAAAACGATCACGAAAAACATTACCAAGACAATCCGCAAGGGAAGCTCCGACAATATCATCATCAACGTTTTGGAAGGGCCGCACGTTTCTAATCCGAGCACCAACTCTTCCATCGGCAGCATACGTGTCGTGGGAAGTGAACTTACACGTGATCTGTTGAAGGGAACCGATATCGAAATCACACTCGAAATGTCGGAGTCGCGCGATTTGAGAATCACCACGTATCTGTTGATGACGGATCAGGAATTTTCAAACCTGTTCAGTCCGTCCGAACGTCATGTGGATATTGCACGCTTGCGCGAGGAAATCCAGAATCTTTCCACCACATTGAAACGTGAAATCCGTGATGCGGAAAAGCGCGAGGATTACGATGTGGCGAGAAAGTTGCACACGATTGAAGAGAGCATCGATCAACTTCAGGTTGAAATGGATTTTACAACTGCCGATGACATTACCGACAGGAAATACCAGGTGGAAGACAAGAAACGTGAACTTGCACGTGAAGCGGATCGCTTGACAAAAGACAAACACATTGTAGAAGCGATGAAGGATTATTTTGACGAGAAGGGTTTTTGTGCGAATGTGGTGGAAGAGCATGGAACCGAAAGCGAGAAAAAACGTTTTGCCGATCTTGCCGCGAAGGAAAAAAACCTGATGGCGAGCAACAGTCCGCAAAAGGTGAAGGCAACGCTTATCGAATTGAGAAGCATTTATGGTCCGATCCGTTGGAGGATTCCCGAACATATCATCAGCATTTTTCATTCCTATGCCTATTTCCACCGTTATCCCGATCAGAAAAAGGCGAACGAGATAATTGAACGGGGAGAAAAAGCGATGGAGCGGAAAAATTACGAAGAGTTGAAAACAATCATCAACCAACTTCACCATTTGCTTCCACCCGACGAGAAAAAAATCGACATGATCGGAACCGGAATCGGTTGATTCATTTCATCAATCTCAGAACGGCTATCAAAGCCGTTTCAATGGCAAGAAGGATTGTGACGATCAAGAGCAGTTTGCATTTGTTATCATCTTTCCTGTAAAGGAATTTTTTCCAGAAAATGGGAAGCACCAGTATGTTTCCGAATATTATTCCCAGCAACCACCAGCCCTTTTTTGGTTTCACATTGTACAATGTATAAGTGCAGGCGAGGATGATTCCGATAACCGCAAAAACGCCGGTCAGGAAATTGTAAAAAACGAAATCGGGTTGCAGCACTTTAATGGTGTCGAATTGGAAAAAGAAATAGTAGCTTCTTGTTCCGAGAAAAATCCACGAGGGCAGGAGCATGAAGTAGCCTGTCATTTGAGCCAATCGGATGGGCACCTGTTTTATCTCATGCGTTTCATTCTGTTGTTGCTGAATGATTGCATTCAGGTTGTTTTTCATTGCAATGCTGGCAACCATGGTGTGATAGATTTTCGCCATTGCAATGCGGTTCGTTTCGAAAAGCGGATCAGGTGCGAAACGGATGATCATGCCGATGTATTCGTTGATGATGTACCGGTCGGGGTACATTGAATCGGGAAGGAGGTTGATGCACTCTGCCAATTTCGGTTGCAGATAAAAACGGATTTGTTTTTTGTATTGCGCAGGGATTATGTAATACACATAGATCTGTGTCAACAAATTATCTGTAATCGCTGTTGCCAACCACTTTTTATGTTGTGCTGTCTTGACAATGTTGATGACCTCATTCTGTTGTTTTACCAGTTTTTCGGTAATCGATTTTTTTATTTTCTGTTGCACTTCCGAATTGATGAGCGGGTGCTCCACTTTCATTTTCCGCATCGTCGCCGGATCGAGTTGATCGTAGGCGTTCACGAAAACCTCGCTGTAGTGATCGGAAAAACAGGTGGCGATTTCCTCGAGTGCATTTTCACCCAGTTGATCGGGCCGAAAGGGTTCCTGGAAAAAATCCACGTTCGACTTTTCGAGGAAATTGAAAAGCGATTTGTAATGGAAAATTTCCGTGTGGACTTTCAACCGTTCGGGATCATTCAATTCATCGGCCAAATTCAACATCCCGTTCTTGTCGAATTCCTTTCCCCTTATTTTGACAGTGGTTGTTCGTGCCAATTCGAATTCCGCCAACCACCTTTTTTTTGCACGCTGTATGGAAATGGAATCGATATTTTCCGGTTCAACATCAAGCAGGGTGAATGGTGAAATGTATTTCATGCGATTTTCCCGAATCAATAATCAAATTCGATTTTGCCGGCGTCATTGAGACGAATGGTGAGTGTATATTCCTTTTCCTTTTTCTTTTTTGCCGGTTGGGAAATCTGATTGAGGAATGGCGACAGGTAATAGGGATGATCAAGATAATCCATGTTGCTGGTATCCGGTTTTGCAAAAGCACCGTGAACATTTTTCTTGCTGAGATAAGTCAGGGTGAAATAATCATTGACAAGGAAATCGCTGTTGTTCTGCAATCCGTATTCATAGGCTTTTTTCGGCGTTATGGAATCGGTCCAGTTTTTTCCGGCATTGAGAAATATGTCATTGACGATTTGAATATTGATGGCGTTGGTTGTACAGCTTTGCCCTTCGCCAATGAATAAGCTCGTCACTTCATGTGTCTGACTGTCTTTAATCAGAAGCAAAACATCCTCGCCTGTTTTATTGATCAACTTGAGATTCTTGTTTTGCTCATTGACATTGAAATAATCCGCGATGAAATTTTCGTAGGGATGTGTGCATGAAAAATTTGCAGGTGTCGAATCGGATGAAGGAACATTTTCATTTTTGATTCCCTTGTAATAATCGATAAGATATTCCGCCAGCGTTTCAGCAACCTTGTCCTTGTCGGGTTTTCCATAATTTTCAATGACTTCACTTGGAATGGATATGCTTGATTCCGAAGAACTCCTTTGGTGTGTGGCTACAAAATAAATGATCACAGTTACAAATGTCGAAAGCACAATCACTTTCATCCACGTTAATTTCCTGACCGGTGTTTCCTTTTCATTTTCCTTTTTCGATTCGTTGATGAGCTTGACATAAGAAAGCGCCTTGGCAATGTTGGCTGAACCGAGAAGAGGCAATGGGATTCTCAACAGGTTTCGCAGGATTCGGCTCGATGTAGCCGTGTCGGAAAAACCTGTGAACAAATAATAGGCAACGTTGGATAATTCATTTGCGTATTGCCGAATGTTGGGTTTAAGCTCAAGTGGAGCGGAGCCAAGCATTTCAGTAAGTCGCTTGTCCGCATATTCCTCGAGATTGAAATTCCTTTTTTTATTTTTCCGGAATTCCTCCATTTCATTTACCAATCGTTCAATTTCATTTTTAACGGGTTGGTAACATTTCGTTTCATCTTCCGGCGCCACCATCAAGTCGGCATACTTCAACAGCACCATGGCATATTTGTCCCTTTTCCGGAATGCTTTCAAAATCGCATATTGAAAACTCCGCACAAAAAACGGGGAAATGAATCGGATGAAATCAGGATCCCTGTAAAGCGGATTGGGCAGCAATGAATCCTTGATCGGAATGGTGTGGCTGGTCAGAAACGCCAACAGGTTTTGATCATTTGAAATGGCGACATGATAACTGAAAGTAACAGGATCACGCAATTCGCCGATCAACCTGAACAATGTGGACTTGTCTATTTCATAGTGACGGACAATAACCGTAACCGGATTTTTCTGCAATTCGAATTCTGCGAGAATTTCCTTTTGGATTGATTTCAGCGTTTCCCCGTTTACCTTATCGGGAGTAATTCTGAAAATATAAAAGGGGGGAATATATCGCATGAAGGAATATTCTTGTTACTGAAATTTGGCATCGATGAAACCGTTTCCATCCTTGAATATTTTCAGCGAACATTTTTTTTGTTGAAGCGCATTGCTGTCAAGCGGCAACGCAATGCCAATGGGGGATTTCAGGAGAAACATGTTTTTCATGTCGGGCCGAATGAAACCTCCCTTGAGTGAACGGAGCGAGTAAAGGGAATTTGCGGTATCCATTTTATTCAACTCCAAGGAAGGATTCCATTTTTTTCCGGCAGAGATGAAAACGCGGATTCCTCCGGTAACATCGAGACAGGTAAGGTTGACTGATTTTCCCGAAG
>CAYMZV010000130.1:0-10753 GCA_964394965.1 uncultured Chryseobacterium sp. | reverse complement strand
AAGTGGACATCGCTGTCATCGAAACCGGTTTGGGTGGACGGTTGGATTCCACGAATGTGATAACGCCTGTTGCGTCGGTCATCACCAACATCAGCCGCGACCACATGAACCTGTTGGGAAATACATTGAAAAAAATTGCGGCGGAAAAAGCGGGAATCATCAAACCGGAAATTCCTGTTGTCATCGGGGAAACACAGGATGAGGTAAAATCCGTTTTTGAAAGGAAAGCCAAAAGGGGAAAATCACCCTTGCGTTTTGCCGATGAGGAATTTCAATTGGGAAAATCACATCATACCAAAACGATTCCCCCTTTTCTGGTAGGGACCGTTTATGCAGGAAAAAATCCTGTGCTGAAAAATTTGCGTTGTGCCCTTCCCGGATTGTATCAGCGGAAAAATATTGCGACAGTCTTTTCCTCAATTGATGTGCTTCGTGAAAACGGTTTTGCCATTCCCGAAAAGGCGATCCGTTCCGGATTTGAAAATGTTACGCGGTTAACCGGATTGCAGGGACGTTGGCAAATCATTTCAAAGAATCCACTCACCATTGTTGATACCGGACATAACGAAGCGGGAATCATGGAAGTGATGCAACAGTTGAAAAAAACACCTCACAAGAAACTGCATATTGTTTTCGGAATGGTGAACGACAAGGATCCTTCCATTGTGCTGCAACATTTGCCGAAGCGTGCGATTTATTATTTCTGCAAAGCCAAACTGCCGCGTTCCCTGGACGAAAAGGAATTGACTGCAGCTGCAAAAAAATTCCATTTGCACGGAAATCCATACCCGACCGTGCGCAACGCCCTGAAAGCCGCGCAGGCACAAGCGCATAGGGGCGACGTCATTTTTGTTGGAGGAAGTACGTTTGTGGTGGCGGAAGCGATTTGATCTTGCGATTGGAATGAATTCAATTTTTATTCAGCTGCTTCAAATTCCTCTCGATGTATTTGTCGGTTGGCAAAAGCGAAGTCTGAATGCGTTTTGCATAATGGAGACTGTCAAGAATTTCTTTTTGTTTCTCCTCGATCAACTGTTTCTGAAGTTCTATTTCCCTGTTCTTATCAATTAACTCCCGTTTGGTTTTGCGGATTCTTTGATACATGATGGTCAAAAACAAAAGGGTGAACACATTCATATACCTTAAAATGAAATCACGTTGTACCTGTGGAGCGAATAACACGGCTGACATCATGATGACGAAAAACAAAATACCTCCATACCTCTCGAAACTATCCTGTTCTTTCCAATTCCTGATGTAATTTTCTTTCCTCTTTTTCAAGAATGCTGACAATCGAAATGACATACGGTTCGTTGGTTTCTTTGCTGGTGGATGCATGATGAATACACAGAAAGTTAATTATTTTTAATATTCAGCTGCATTAAAAGGGCTTTCGAAGGGAAATCATTCCATCCTTGAAAATTATCCTTCAAGAGAAAATCCCTCCAACGCACACCATTAACAGCAATTTCAGGGTTATTTCTCCCTCAATTTTGCAGATGTAACAGAACAAGTTATATTTGCAGCCCCTCAAAAAGGAAATGGGAGTTTAGCTCAGCTGGTTCAGAGCATCTGCCTTACAAGCAGAGGGTCGGCGGTTCGAACCCGTCAACTCCCACCACATAAACCTTGATAGATCAATGATTTATCAGGGTTTTTGCTGTTTTAGGGGGTGACTAAACCACTATCCCACGTTCCAATATGCGGATTTGACCTGCAAATTACCTGCAAATTTTGCCCCGTGAAAGCTGTAATCCCACAGCTATGGCAACACTCAAATTGACCCTCGACTCTCGCAGGGCAAAACAAGACCACTCCTACCCATTAGTGTTCAGAATATCCCTCGATGGAACAAGCAGGGATATAGCCACTGGATATTCCGCAAGGAAGGAGGACTGGAATTCCAGAACATGCACCGTCAAACACACACACTCGACAAGTGATCTTGTCAACACCCGAATGCAGGAGTTGAAAGCCACTTACCTCTCGAAGATGGTGGACTTTGAAAAAGCATTTCCTAGTAACGGCAATGTGCAGATGCTCAAGGAATTCCTCACTGCACAGGAGGAGAAAAAAGCTACAACCGTGTACCAATTCTGGGAAAAGGAAGTGGAACTACTTTTCAAGGCAAGAAGAAGTGGCAACGCCTTGGTGTATTCCCAGACACTGACAGCCATCGGCAAAGTGAAAAATCTGCATATCCCCTTCGAGAGCATTGACTATAACTTCCTCAAGGAGGTAGAGGCAGAACTAATCAGCAGAGGCGTAAAAGTCAACAGCATCTCCCTCTATTTCCGCACCCTGCGAGCAGTCTACAACAAAGCCATCAACACCCAACTTGTATCCTACAGCCACTACCCATTCCGCAGATTCAGGATTCGCAAAGAAGCCACCACCCCAAAGGTGATTCCACTGGAGAAGCTACGCGAGTTCTTCCACCTGGAGCTACAAGAAGATTCATGGCTCTATGATAGTTGGATGATGGGCAAACTGATGTTCATGCTTATCGGCATCAACTTCAAGGACATGGTGCTGATAACAGAACACGACATCCATGAGGGCAGACTGTTGTACAAGCGAGCAAAAACTGGCAAGATGTACAACATCAAACTGACAGCACATGCCACCGAAATCCTAGAGTACTTCCATGGGCGTTCTGAGAACACTCTATTGGGAAAAGTGAATGCTGTGGACATCACTGACATCAGGAGATTCCCTCTGATTGTCCAACAGCGCAACAAGGTCTTCAACAAGCACCTTGCAAAAATCGGTGAGATGATCGGGTGCAAGGAGAAACTCCACGGCTACATATTCCGGTATTCCTGGAGCAATTATGCCAAACAGTTGGGCTACAGCAAGGACATGATCGGTGAAGCACTTGGACATAATTATGGACAAGCAGTAACCACTGGCTACCTACATAATTATGACAGCGCGTTAATTGATGCTATGAATGAGTGCGTGTGTCAGGAGGCGATCATGTGAAAAAAACGGTGGAGTGATGTGCTCCACCGTCTACCTATCAAAGCCCAAGTGCTTTTCTAGAAGCAGAACCAGATGACCCACTCTTACACGCTTCATTGTATAACTCACGTAATAGCTTCTTCCTCTTATTTTCTGTGCCTTTGAAATAGTGGAGCGGATTGACTGTATACACCTTCCTCAATTTTACACGCATGATGAGTAGACCATGTTTTTTGAGTTTCTGAAATGCCTTGTGAACCGTCTGATGGGAATACTTGACAGCACAATCTTTGTTCATGTGCTTAAGAAATCCGTCGCGCAATCCAAGTGTATTCTCTACCTCATTATTCTCCCCCATCCGCTCTGAGATATAGTCAAGCAGATCACGTGCAGCAGAAGGCAACTTTGAAGTCTTCTGCAAGCTGTTGTAATATCTTTTTGTAGAAGATGTAGCCACCCTTTTAGTCTTATAGACCAGTGACACATATCCCTCCGCGTCTTTAGACATTGACGCCACATACCTGATAACTCTGTAGTTTTTCATGTTGATAGACTTAATGGTATAAAACAAACCATGCAGTGGTATCACGTGTACCACTACAATCGCTTCAAAGCCCTATAAACACTGAGTTTTGCCAGTTATATAAGCTATGAGCGAAATCAATCTGAGCCCCTGTCAAGCACGAGATAAAAGAATATCTCAACCCCTGAAGATGTAGATCAGTAATCCAGTAAAAGAGTCTTGATTGTTAGTTGGTCTGTAGGCTTGACGGTGACTTGCCTTGTGGAGAATCCGTGGAGAAGAACGGATAACTTAGCCTTGACTGATTTTTGAGTTGGTCTTTGAGAGCCACAAAACTACAAAAAAGATAAGCGCCCTCACAACTGCATTGGAGAAACCTGGATGGTACAGCATACATCTTGGGTAACGGGACCTCCCCAGTAAGATCAATGGCAGAAATTCACTACTAAACTTGGCAGGTTTAAACTCTATAACTATATAGCTATAACCTTTCGGGGTAATAGGGACATCTAGGGGAGCGCGTGTATGGAGTCCCCACTGCAACCACCCCACCCCTTACTTCGCTGGGTGTTCACCCCCCGTCTTGCAACATCCCAGAAGTGCAATCCTACCCACCTGGACAAAAACTTTCTGTGAGGCAGGGAATTAAATGATGTGTCATGGAAGCAACCCTTGTCACAGGAAAATCGGAGTTCACTCAACCCGAGCAAGCAACTTCCTTGCCAGACTGCTTCGGGACTTGCCGATAGTTGATGTGTCAAGAAGTTATCGGCAATACCCTCACACCCTACGGGCAAGGTCTGTCATGGGACTTGCAGTTGCTACGGGCTTCACTCACGAAATCCTACTCTGTCCTGCATGACACCTTGCTTCACAACTGAGTTTGCTCCACTGAAAAAGACAGTTCCGCTTGCACTCAGTTCCTCAGCTACGGTATCATGCAGTCCACCGGATTTCAACTCTTGGCTCACCTGCGGATCGCAATTTGCTGCGTGTTGTCACGGTCTTTGTATCAGCACTCATCCATCCAGGAGACAAAGACAGCGCCAACACTTGTGTAGAAACTACATAGGTCACACTCCGTACTTTGTACTCCCGTGTTCCCACAAATTGCTCAATTCGCAGGAGGTTCGCCCCACATGTCCGCAATGAAAATTGCAGCCACTTCCCTCTGCACCGCTCAGGGCTGTTTTTCCTGAGAAAGAAAAAGTAGCTTTATCTCATGGAAGCAATCCCACTTAAGCACCTCACAAAGGTGTACATCATTGAGTCTCCTTCAGCTGATGATATTGCTAATGGCGTAAATGAAGGTTCAGCACTCTCCAAGGCTTTCACAGCCTCCGACATTGAGCACGGATTATTTCAAGTAGCTACTATAGCAGAACTGCATGCAGCGGTAAAGAAAATCACAGAGGACGTGTCAAAAATCAAGTCCCGATTAGCTGCTGTGACCGTACACATGTCCATGCATGGTAACGATGACGGAATTGGTCTCACCTCTGGAGAGTTTGTAGATTGGAAAGACCTCGCTAATCTCTGGAGAATTCTCTTTGCTGTGGCTTTTATACCTATCAGGGTAAATGGTCTGCGGTTTTGTCCCCTCACGCTCTGCTTCTCAACCTGCCACGGGTTGAACGCTGAAAGGATAAACAACTACACTGCTGAAGACGAATCTCTCTTCCAGTATATAGTTGGCCCAGTAGATGCGGTGACATGGGATCAAGCAGAGAAAGCATTTGTAGAGTTTCACAAGCACACATTGGACGGACCTGGAAATAGCAAAGAGGCCGTCCACCTTATGAATGCCGCTGCGGGCCTTGACAGCGTGTTCCAAGCAAGATTTGGAAAGGGACTTAAATATGCAGATGAGGAAGGTTAGTTGGGCACTCAGTCGCCGTGCCCAAACCCGTCTACCTTCCATTTCCACAGCGGATGATCTGGTAATTACTTGATATATCATCCTCGCAGAAATGGAAGACTCACTCAGTCCTTCATTAAAGTTCAGCGACCTTAATCTCACGCTCCAACTGATCTCCCAATGTGGTGTTGAACAAGTCTATCAACCCCTTGATGTCTGAGAAGAAAGCCATGTCGGACTTCTTCTTCTTATCACTCTTCACAAATTCGCTGTATACATCTTCCAGGGATTCTTGGTTCACTCCACTTTGTCCATATACTGAGAGAGTGAATCCCCTGTAGCTGATCTCGTACTTGCTAGAACCCGAGAAAATAACACGGAAGTTGCAAGTGATGGTGTTGAAGGATGCCTTTGCTCCTCCGGGAGCAGTCAGACTCATTGTGCTTTTGGAGATCATGATTGTCAACTTGCCCCACAGGGTATCGTCCTTAGTGGGGTCACACTTAGGAAAAGCTGACTGCAAGTTGGATGCGTTGAAGTCTGCTCCAAACAGTTGACATATCATGCTATAGTTGGTCTTGCTGAGTATCTTGTCACCTTTGCCACTGAGGTCAGCAGCTACCTTGCTGTTCACATCCTGCAATAACTTGGTGTCGGTGTAGTAGGAGCAGAGTTCACGCTTCTTATTCTCAAACTGCTTGGTGTAGTCGAAGCAGATCAACCCGTCCTTCATTGGGAGTTGCCAGTCAGTGGAATCTTGTTGTGCTGATGAAATGCAAGGGAGCGTGATTGCCACCACACTCAACAGGTAGAGAATTCTCATGGCTATGTCTGTTGTTCCCCACAAATATAATTATTTACACATGGCAGGGGTCACGGATGATCTCCTTTAGATGGAGCATTGTTGGCACTTTGAATTCATGTTAACCACCAAGGCTCAGGACAAAAAGCATCAGGACTTCCTAGACAAACTCGGAGAGAGAATAGTGCATCTGCGCAAGAAGAAAAAGATGTCACAGAATGATCTTGCGCTAGAGTGCGGATGGGACAAGCCCAATCTCAGGAGGTTGGAAAAAGGCAGAGTAAATCCCTCAGTAAAAACACTCCTGATCTTGTGCGAAGGACTAAACATCACCATCCAGGAATTGCTTGATGTGTGATTCCACCATTTCCAGGCAACCCTCTAGGAGATGGAAGTCCATTGATGAGTACAAGAAGCATGAGCCGGTAGCAGTGCCTTAGCTATGTGATCGTGTACTCATCATGGCATTTTCCACTGCAACCCCACAGACACGAGAAAAAAGTTTAACTAGCTTTCACCTGCAAGCCACCTGCAAATGATCTCAGGAAAGTCCGTATAATTGTAGCATTCCTCACTGGGAAAAGCACTTTTGTGGTACTGCCTTACAAGCAGAGGGTCGGCGGTTCGAACCCGTCAACTCCCACAAATTCAAGTCGCTTCCAAAAAAAGGGGCGACTTTTTTTCTTAGACGGGATGTTAGCTCAGCTGGTTTAGAGCGCTACCTCGACAAGGTAGAGGTCACTGGTTCGATCCCAGTACGTCCCACACAACTCCATTCATTTGGAGTTTTTTTATGCATTATCTCTATATAATTTACAGCAAAAAAATCGATCACTTTTATATCGGTGAATCGGAAAATCCAACGGTAAGGTTGACTCAGCACAATAACCGGGAATTCAAAAATGCATTTACATCACAGGCCAATGATTGGGTATTAAAATGTTCGATCGAATTTGAAAACATTATACAGGCCAGAAAAGCGGAACAATTTGTCAAAAAAATGAAATCGCGAAAATTCAATGAAAACCTTATCAATGAAAATCGATGGCTCGTTGAGAAATTTTGCAAGTAGAGGTCACTGTCCCGAAGCATCGGGACGATCCCAGTACGTCCCACACAACTCCATTCATTTGGAGTTTTTTTATGCATTATCTCTATATAATTTACAGCAAAAAAATCGATCACTTTTATATCGGTGAATCGGAAAATCCAACGGTAAGGTTGACTCAGCACAATAACCGGGAATTCAAAAATGCATTTACATCACAGGCCAATGATTGGGTATTAAAATGTTCGATCGAATTTGAAAACATTATACAGGCCAGAAAAGCGGAACAATTTGTCAAAAAAATGAAATCGCGAAAATTCAATGAAAACCTTATCAATGAAAATCGATGGCTCGTTGAGAAATTTTGCAAGTAGAGGTCACTGTCCCGAAGCATCGGGACGATCCCAGTACGTCCCACACACAATTGGAAAACGGATATTTGCATCCGCTTTTCCTGTTTTATTCCCTCCGTGTTGGCGAACCAAAGCGATCGTATAAGTCACACGTTGATCGGGCTGATGCACTTTTTGTAAATTGCATACTGCTAAAAATGGGGTTTATTACTTACATACCATCCGATATTCTGAAGCCATTTATTAAGTCGTTTGCTATCAGTGAAAATGAGAAAGCTGATTCCTATCAGGTATTACCGGATACTTGCATTGTGATGGGATTTCAGTATTCAGGAAAACTTTCCTATTCGCAAGAAAAGAAATCCATTCCATTGAGTTCGGTCGGTATTACAGGATTGATGGATGCCTATCGCATCTTTCATAATTCGGAAAACACCGGAACCGTGTTGGTGCTGTTTTCTGAAACGGGTGCGTCCGCTTTTTTTAATGATCCGATGCATGAAATTTTTGACCTAAGCCTTTCTTTGGACAATTTGATTCTTCGTTCTCAGATGGATGTTATCGCAGAACAGTTGAATGAATCAAAAACAGATATTGAAAGGATCAACGTAGTCGAGAATTTTTTGATTTCCAGATTGAACGATAAAAAAAATGATGATCTGGTTAGTCTAGCTGTAAATTTCATTAAGCAGTCGGGTGGAAATATTAAAATGACAACGCTTGCTGAAAAACTGAATATCAGTCAAAGCCAATTTGAAAAACGTTTCCGTAAAACAGTAGGCGCTTCCCCTAAAAAATTCGCTTCCATTGTCAGATTAAAATATATTCTCAATTCTCCCAGGGAAAGTAATTTAACCCAACTTGGTCTTGATGCCGGTTATTTCGACCAAGCCCATTTCATCAAGGATTTCAAATCCTTTACAGGCAAGACTCCTGAACAGTATTTTACGAAAAAGTAAAACAACGATTTTTTACAATTGCACCTTTTTCATTCTTCGGTTCTTTGCTGAAACAAAAAACAAAAGCAATGAACAGAATGAAATCGTATGACGTTCCTCACAAAGGACTGAGGAATGCATTATCGCAGCTATCATTAATGGCAGGAAAGACAAATTATTCAAGCGCACAGGAAGTCGGACATCTTTACCATTTAGGAATTGATGTGTTCAAAATTCTTACCATTCACACAACCGATGAAGACGAAGTTACACTGGCAGAATTGGAAAGCCGCTGTCCGGGTTGTTCAAGGCATGATGCGGAAGACCATAAAGACATCCATGCTGCACAGGAAAAACTGGAAAACCTGCTCTCAAGAATATATATCGATTCTAAATCAGGTAAAACAGCAACTGCAGACGCGGAAGAATTTTATCTTTCTTTAAGTGAGTTTCACGGAAAATATCTGGAACATACGGCCGAAGAGGAAAGAATAACACAGCTATTGCTTTGGAAACATTTCACAGACGAAGAATTGGCATCACACAGGACCAAGATAATGGCCAAAAATCCTCCTGAAATTTTATTGATATGGTTCAAATTTGTAATTCCGGCACAAAGTCATAATGAAAGGGTTGGTTTTCTGAGTGGTTTTAAAAAGATGGCTCCTGTTCAATTTTTCGATAAGGGAATGTCTATTGTACAGCAGGTATTAACAGCGCCCGAATTTGCCAATCTACAACTTGCCTTGATTTAGGTGTCTAATAGAAGCAAGTAGATTATTTGACCCACAGCTTTCGGATCAAAATTCTCCCTTTTTCCCATCGCCAGCACTAAAAGCACCTTGATTCCATTATCCAAAAATTGTCATTGCATCGGTGACTTTTCCCATTCCCGATGATTATTCTCCCAAAGGCCGCTCGGATTGTTTTCACAATTATTTCACCTGAAATCAACAGTGAAAATTACATGCGCAACCGATTTCTAACCCAAAAAATAATTTGAATATATTTGTTTGAAGTGAACCCAACCGCCCTAACCCTTTTTCATTTCATGCACATTTTCCATATTGAAAATCATGATGCGACATCACGATCAATTCCTGTCTACAAAATAATTTCGCGCTAATGCCTGCCAACACAAATACACTTTCGGAAGGGATGAAAATATTTTGCGAATCATCACTGCAAGGTCGTGTGCTGTTGAGCAATGGAATCGAGGAAGTGAAAGAGATCAATGGCATGCCCTGTTTCCAACGCGCGTTCCTTCCGAAAGAACCCTGGCGAAAACCTACCGAAACCGAAATCAAACTGCTTCATTCGGATGGGTCCGGCATTTCCGACTATCAGCAATTGGGTTTGCTAACCATTCCCGAAAAATTGAAAAAATCATTTCAACAATTGAGATTGTATTCGATAAAGTCGGTGCAGGATGCGGAACGGATCGGCGGATCGCTTGCGTATAAAAAAGCGGTGGATGAATTCATTAAACATTTTTCGCCGTGGCATACCGGTGACGAACCAGTTGTTCCGCATTTCATTTACGTCGGAAAACCGGGACTCCGCACAACGACATTCAATCGTCACGATAACTTTTTCATTGGCATGCATCTTGACAGTTGGGAAAGAAAACCGATGAATGAACGTCACATTGCGCGCAACAGGATCTGCATCAATCTGGGAAGTGAACCCCGCTATCTGCTTTTTTATAATCTCGAATACAGGCAGATTGTGAAGAAAGCCGGATTCCCCGACAGCTTCATCCATGAAACGCATCATCACCATTACGAAGCGCTTTATAAATTCTATCAACTCTTTCCCGATTACCCGATCATCAAATTGCAAATCAATCCTTACGAAGCCTATCTCGCTCCAACGGAAAATATTGTGCATGATGGAACAACGGAAGGCTGCACACAAATGGATATCAATCTCGCCATACGCGGACATTACCAAATCAAAAAAAGAAAATCACTTTTCAATCTCCTAAAATTCAATTGAAATGAAATTCAACTGGAAAACAATTGCATTCATCTTCGGAGGATTCCTTTTCGGATCAGCCAAAGCGAGCAATCTCCCCTCACAAAAAATGGATAGCAAGATCAGCGCCATCCGGAAAATGATCAAGAAAAAAATAGACAAGGGGGAAGACAACAACATGGTGAATTTCATTGTGAAACACCATTCCAGCGATTCTCCCGAACTGAAAAGTCCGTGGGATACATGGAGCACTTGGGATACGTGGAATACATGGGACACCTGGAATACAT
>CAYMZV010000129.1:0-10813 GCA_964394965.1 uncultured Chryseobacterium sp. | reverse complement strand
TTGCCGCACCCGCACCGGTTCCCGTTACTGTCATATAAACGGCACCACCCGTGTGTGCGCCGAATTCGGTAACCCAGAATTTATTGTTCAGATTGTTATCGGTTGTGATGTTTTCATTGGGAGTTCCAGGGTAAGGGGTAACCCAAGGAAGGCCCGACTGCAAAGGCGAGATATTGTAAACCGAATCAACAACTGTATAGGTACCTGCCAACCATTCGGCATCGTTGACAATATTGATGACCACATCTTGTGTAGCTGTATTTCCCGACGCATCGCTTACCGAATAGTGCAGTGTATATGCGGCTTTGGTATTATTATCAACAGCAGTAGGGTTGAGTATGGAAATCTTTGAAGTGACATTTCCGTCCACATCATCGGTTGCTGTTGCAGCTGGATTACTGAAGGGAGCATTCAATGATGCGGTTTGGGTATTTCCACCGGTAATGGTCAATATCGGAGCCGTTACATCGCTCTTTTTGCAAGAACCGAGCGCAAGCATTCCTCCCAATACGGTTACTGTGGAGATGGCGATTAATTGTTTTTTCATTGTTTAAACTGTTTTTTATTCCACACCCGACTCAGCAAAATAATTCCGTTTGCAAAACAAGGCAATCTTCCCTGTATGGATTATTCTTTGCCAAAAGTAGCACTAAGAAATATTTAAAAGACAAAATCCCGGCTTTTGACCGGGACTTTAATCTTAATAAAAGAAAAATAACTGCTTACTGGTGTGTATAAGTTACAACACAACCGGAAGCGGTTGTAGAATTGGTATTGTCTGTATCGGTGTAGGTGATGTTGAACGATGTAAGGCTTGGCGCTACAGCTAGCACTGTTCCGTTACCAACGAAGGTATGATTGGAATTATCCGTTCCGATTGGTCCCACTGTTTGTGAAGTAAGGGTAACGATTGCGCCAACTGTTGAACCGGCAATATTGGCATAAATGCCATCATTGTTTTGGTAATCGGCAAATCCAACCAAAGCCGGAGCCAAATGGCCAAAGTGAATTTTGTGGTCGACGGTATTGTCAGTTGTGATTGCAATGGTGTAATTGAAAGCAGCCAATGTAGGAACGGTATCATGAACGTTATAGTTGCCTGCAAATGCTTCAGCATCATTAACGATATGAATGGTTACATCTTGGGTAGCTGTATTTCCGGCAGCATCGCTTACTGAGTAGTGAAGTGTATAAACGCCTTTGGTATTGTTGTCCACAGCAGTTGGATTGCTGATGGAAATTTTTGTTGTAAGGTCTCCATCAACATCATCGGTAGCAGTTGCAGCCGGGTTGGTAAATGCCGCATTCAAAGAGGATGTTTGGTCATTTCCACCTGTAATGGTTAATGTCGGGGCAGTTGTGTCGCTCTTTTTGCAGGAAGAGAACGTAAATACTCCTGCTAGCATGGCTACAGAAGCGATGGCGATTAATTGTTTTTTCATGGTTTTAGACAGTTATTCTGTTTTTAAAATAAGTTTGAGGGTATTCAAGCAAATGTCGTGCAAAAGTAGGCGCTTAACTCTTTCTAACAAAATTTTTTGGTAAATAAACAAAGATTTATACATTTGCGCCCGGTTAACCAAACTAACAAAACAAAATGAAAAAAGTTATCTCGTTCGTAGCTATTGCTGCAATAACGATTTTTGTTGCCTCTTGCGGCAACAATGAAGCTGCTAAAAAATTGGCAGACTCTCTTCGCCAAGATTCAATCGACAAGGCGACAAAAGCACAAATGGATTCTATCCATGCGGCTAATTCAAAGGATTCAGCTGATAAAGCTGCTGCAGAAGCGGCTAAAAAACAGCACTGGGCGGATTCTATGCGCCAGGATTCAATGGACAAAGCTGAAAAAGGTGGAGCAAAAGGTGGAAAGAAACCTGCTGCTAAACCAACACCTAAAGTAGAAAACAAAAAAGCGACAAAAGGTCGCGGTTAATTTTCTACCGGCCTTGTAAAGCGAGGCAAAGTGAAAAAGAAAAGGGAGCAATTGGCTCCCTTTTCTTTTGTTCATTACCCTGTTAAAAAAATGCTGAAAAGTTTGCCCTGCAATAAAATCTTGATTTATATTTGCGCCACTTTTAACCAAAACAACCAATAACCAAAATGAAAAAAATCTTCGCGTTTGTTGCCGTAGCTGGTATGGTAGCTCTTGCATCTTGCGGTGGGGCTGAAGACACAGCCAAAAAAGCTCAGGATTCAATCAGAAAAGCTGATTCTGTAAAAAAAGTGCAGAATACAGCTGATTCACTTAAAATGGCTGATTCAATCAATGCTGCTACCGCTAAAGCGGCTCAGGACAAAAAAGACGATTCCATGAAAATGGCCGCTCACAATGATTCAGTTGCTAAAAAACTGATCAAAGAGCCGAAAGCGGAAAAAGAACCGAAAGCGGAAAAAGGACCAAAGAAAAAATAACTTTTTCAGACTACAGTAAAGGGAGCGGATTGCGCTCCCTTTTTTTTGCCCCGTTCACAATGAATTTATCCGTTGCACCCACAATCCGGACCACAATCTTTTTTTCTTGCTTTCAGAATTGAACGCGAAATCCTGTACACCACGTAAACCGCTGCAAAAACAAAAGCAAGTATCAATACGATTTTTTCCATCTGGCAACCTTCTAAAGTACGTAATTTAGCCCCGCATTATTCATTTCGTCATGATTACAGTCGATACTCCAATACAATTTGAACGGAAAAACAAATCCGATTCCCAATTGCTTGGAATTTATAATGCAATCCTCAAGCCAAGAATGATTGAGGAAAAAATGCTCGTCCTTCTTCGCCAGGGAAAAATTTCCAAATGGTTTTCCGGATTCGGTCAGGAAGGAACTTCTGTAGGTGCCGCACTTGCCATGGACAAAACGGAATTCATTCTTCCCATGCACAGGAATCTGGGCGTTTTCACTTCACGCGAAATTCCACTTCAAAAACTTTTTGCACAATTCCAGGGAAAAGATTCCGGTTTTACAAAAGGCCGCGATCGGTCTTTCCACTTCGGAACAATTGATTACAGGATTGTCGGAATGATTTCGCACCTCGGACCGCAAATGGGAATTGCCGACGGAATTGCGCTTGCACACAAATTGAAAAAGGAAAATTCAGCGACACTCGTTTTTACCGGTGACGGAGGTGCAAGTGAAGGCGATTTCCATGAAGCGATCAATGTTGCCGCAGTTTGGGATCTGCCCGTAATTTTTGCAATTGAAAACAATGCATGGGGATTGTCAACCCCATCGAAAGAACAATTCCGGTGCAAACAATTTATCGATAAGGCAATCGGTTATGGAATAGAAGCGGTGCAGGTGGAAGGAAATAACATTCTTGAAGTGTACGATGCCGTCAAGCGGATCGCGGAAGACATTCGGAAAAATCCACGGCCGGTTTTATTGGAATGCGTTACATTTCGCATGCGCGGACATGAAGAGGCATCCGGTACAAAATATTATCCGCAAGGTTTGCAGGATCATTGGGCCGCGAAAGATCCCGTTGCCAATTATGAAAAATGGCTGATTGAAAATAAGATACTCACGGACGAAAAAATTTCCGCGTATAGGAATTCAATCAAGAAAGAAATTGAAGACGCTCTTGAAATTGCATTTGCCGAACCGCGACCGGTTCCGGATACACAAAAGGAACTCCGTGATTTGTTCAAGCCATTCCATTTCGTTGAGACACACGCTTCAGGAAATAAAACGGAAAAAAGGCTGATCGATGCAATTCATGACGGTTTGAAAGCAGCCATGAAGAAACATCCCAATCTTGTTTTGATGGGACAGGATATTGCGGAGTACGGAGGCGTTTTTAAGATTACAGAAGGATTTGTGAATGAATTCGGGAAAGACCGTGTGCGAAATACCCCTTTGTGTGAATCTGCAATTGTGGGAACCGCGCTAGGACTTTCGATTTGTGGAATGAAAGCGATGATGGAAATGCAATTCGCGGATTTTGTGACGGAAGGCTTTAACCAGATCATCAATAATCTCGCAAAAATACATTGGCGCTGGGGACAAAATGCAGACGTGGTCATCCGCATGCCGACAGGCGCAGGCGTAGCTGCGGGACCCTTTCATTCGCAATCCAACGAGGCCTGGTTTTTCCATACACCCGGATTGAAAGTGGTTTATCCATCATCACCGGAAGATGCGAAAGGGTTATTGCTTGCAGCTTTTGAAGATCCGAATCCGGTTTTGTTTTTTGAACACAAGGCGTTGTATCGCAGTACAACCGGTAATGTTCCCGATGATTATTATACCATAGAAATAGGGAAGGCGAAAACGGTTTGCACCGGAGAAAGCATTTCCATCATTACGTATGGTTATGGTGTACATTGGGCAATGGAAATATTGAAAAAGCATCCTGGGATTTCAGCCGATGTGATTGATTTGCGCACGTTGCTTCCGCTCGATAAAGAGGCGATCTTTTCTTCTGTCAGAAAAACGGGAAAAGCAATTGTATTGCATGAGGATACGTTGACAGGTGGAATAGGAGGGGAGATTTCAGCTTTGATTTCGGAAAATTGTTTTGAAAGCCTTGATGCTCCTGTTATCCGCGTGGCAAGTTTGGATACACCTGTTCCTTTTGCGGCTGAACTTGAAAATAATTTCCTTCCCGTTTCAAGATTCGAGGAGGAACTTCTGAAACTTTTAAAATTCTGATTTTGATTTATTTTCTACCTAGCGCATTTCAAGTTGGGAACTGAAATCAACGTAAGGCATATTTACCGGTTTATACTTGCATTCCTGCTCGTGTACATTGTTGGATTTGGCATTGATGTGATGAACGTTGATGCGGCACAATACGCCACCATTTCAAGACAAATGAACGAATCGGGAAATTGGTTGCAGGTGTATTGCAACGGCAATGAATATCTCGATAAACCGCCTTTGCTCTTTTGGTTGTCGGCACTCAGCTTCAAGATTTTCGGCGTACACAATTGGTCATACAAACTCCCTTCTTTCCTTTTTGCAATTCTCGGAATTTATTCCACGAAAAAACTGGGTGAATTGTTGTACGACATAAAAACAGGAATGGTGGCTGCGTTGATGTTGGTTTCCTGCTTGGGGATTTTAATCATGACCAACGACATTCGTACGGATACCATCTTGCTCGGTTCAACTGTTTTTGCAACGTGGCAGATTTTACTGTTCGTCAACGAAAAAAGATTCCTGAATTTGTTTTTCGGATTTTTCGGAATCGGTTTGGCGATGCTTTCTAAAGGTCCGCTTGGAATTGTTTTGCCGGCAATGGTTTTGAGTTGTGAATTCGCCTACAAACGCCAGTGGAAAAATTTTTTCCGTTGGGAATGGATTGTCGGATTGATGATTGTTGCGGTGATGCTTTTCCCGATGTGTTATGGGCTGTACGAACAATTTGATTTGCATCCCGAGAAAATCGTGAATGGACAAACGGGAGTGTCCGGATTGAAATTTTATTTCTGGACACAGAGTTTCGGGCGGATAACCGGCGATTCGCAATGGGGAACGAAATTCGATAATGGAGCGGGCCCGTTTTTTTTCACGCACACATTCATGTGGGCATTTTTTCCCTGGAGCATTTTGGTTGTCGCGGGAATGGTGAAAACGCTTTTTGTACTGATAAAAAATAAATTCCAAAAAGGATTCATCACAGAACTCCTTTCCGTCGGTGGATTCATTCTTGTTTTCATTTCACTCTCTGCTTCGAGATACAAATTGCCGCATTACATCTACGTCACTTTCCCTTTCGCCGCCATCATCGCATCCCGATTCCTATTGGAAGATGTATTGAATCCTGTCGCCAAAAAATTGCGAACGGTATTCAGTGTTTTTCATTGGATATTTTTAATTGCCGGCGTCATTGTGTGCAATGCGGCGCTGTTTGTTTTCTTTCCGGGAGCGGGATGGATGAAGGTGGTCATTTCAGCTTTCGGATTTGTGTTGGCAATTGTTTTTGCGATTAAATCGAAAACGATTTTCATGAAATTGATGTACCCGCTTCTTGCCGGATTGCTCTCGCTTTATTTTATCGTCGATTCTCATTTCTATCCGAATTTGTTGCAATACCAATCAACCAGCATGGTCGGGAAAAGAATGGCAAATGAAAAACGCCTTCCCGATCAGTTCTTCTATTACCATGACATTTCCATGTTTGCCCTGGATTTTTATTCGGGATTTCATGTGAAGCAAATCGACACGAATGCTGTCAATGGAATTTTGGAGCGAAATCACAGTGAGCTTTCCATTTATACGGATGAAAGTGGAGTGGACGATCTGAAAAAGTTGAAACACCGGATCATGTCTATCGATGAAATGAAAGATTATTCGGTTCAGTTCCTTACCATAAATTTTTTGCTTCCTCAAAGCCGCCCGGCTTGCCTGAGAAAAAGATTTTTGGTGAAAATCAGTGGACAGCTGGAATAGTCGGCGAGAAAATATGTTGTGTGGAAGAAGGAATCTCTTCCTGCAACAGCTCCAGGAATTTCTTCGTCGCCGCACAATTGTTCGGTGAATTCATTGAGCCCATCACGCGGTTTTTTTCACGGCTTGTCAAATGCCAGCTCAGGGAAATCAAATCGGGTTCGTCATTTTGCAATTCGAAATCCAACACATCTATTTTTCCGGGAAACCAATGTGCACTTTGTTCAATCGCATAGTCATGGTGATAATCCTGAACGGTAAATAAATTCCCATAAAAACTTCCAAGCGGGCGCGAAAGCCCATTCATGATTGTTTCATCGGGACTTTTTTCAACGGGACGGATTTTGCTTTTATCTCTTGTCTGCAACAAAATGATCCCTGACGTGTTTTGTGAGATCCAATCGCGGAATGTGTAAATGAAACGGAGGATATTGTCTATACCGAAATTATCACGCATGCCCGCATCAAAAACCTGAATCACAGGATCACTTGGCAAATCGGTCAGCGGTGTGATGTAGGGAAACGATGCATTCATCCTCAATACACTTGCAAAGCGCACACTGTCGGCTCCCTGGTTTTTGAAAAAGCGGGAAAATTCAATTCCGTCCAGCAGATCCTTATTGCTCACATTCGAAGTTGCTCCGGGTTGTGTGAGATAAGAAACGCCTTGCGGACTGATCACGAGTTTTCTTCCGTCATTCACGATTGTAGGGGCGAAAACCATCATCGGGATTTTCGCTTCCTGTTCGGGTTCGCGGTAATCACACAAACGCTTTTCCAGAATGTTATCGGTGTTCGAAAGAAAAACCTCTTCAAAGGCGAATGCCCGATTGCGGCTGTAGGTTTGTCCTGCATAAGTGACATGATGCAAAGGCAAAAACCAATCGTTCGCGGCCAATGAAAATGCAATCGGATTCAAGACATCGGAAGAAACCTTTGCACGCAAGGATGGATCATCGTGACGGAAATGTTCGCCATTTTGTTCACGCAACCAGACTTCACGCATGTAAGCCGCTCCCAACATTCCACCCGAAGAGCCGCAAATAAGGGCAGTACGCGGCAACATTTTTCCGTGACTGATGCTGTCGAGATATTGCATCGTATAAAATGTCCAGAGTGTTGAACGCAATCCACCTCCACTGCAACTGAGAATGATCATCTTCGGTTTGTCGTTTGCATTCACCGCATTTTTCCTTTTCCAATTCTCAAGGATTTTTATCGTGTTCAAGGAATCAGTTGTCCTCCATTCGCCGTTCTGGATGAATTTTGCAAATTCCGCATTGCTGTATTCCGCCGGTTTCACATTGTAATTCATTCCATAGGCACGCGTCTTGCTTCCGAACAAATCGTATTTCGCAACCCAATTGAAAATCAAAAGAATCAAAACGAGGATTACATTCGACCATCCGCGGAACCAGGTGCGCACAACTCCCGTGAGCATGAGGTAAAGCGTGAACAAAAGGAAAACACTTGCACCAGCAGGAATCATCAGCGCAGGAATGTTGCGGAAAAAACCGAAGATGAGCAGTGTAAAAATGACAATGACTTCAAACAAAACGGATTTCCCGTGGTTCTGAACGAAAACACGGTTGAGCAATTCCTTTTCATAATGTTCGAATGGGCGTGCGCGGCGGATTTTCGTCAAACTCGAAATATAACTTTCCACATGCCAATCGCGCTTTTCCTTTCCGGGTGTGATTGTTTTCCAACTTAATTTCTTATTCAATGGATCACGGTTGAGAATGATGCGTTTCGGTTTGGGAGCAGAGCGGTCGTTGATCACCAACCCATAAAGCGATTGCATATCCTTGTTCGCCCTGAAAAAATAAAACAGCGACCCCAAAATGAAAAACACATTTCCAAGAATGAATCCGAGAATGTCAAAGAAAATATGCAAGCCACCAACCGGTTCCTTTTGCAAAAAGGCAATGATATGAATGAGGTAAAAAATCTGAAAGCTGAGTGGAATGACAAAGTTGTTGATGCAGAACCGCAGGAACGGGCGACTGAGTGTGGCAAGAAAGGGAAAACGGAATGCATTGTAATTGTAACATGAAATCTGATATGCCATCACAAATCCGCCACACGAAAATCCGATCAGCATATAGGAAAGGAAATTCACCTGTCCGCAATATTCCGGATCCATGAACAGCAATGGGATTCCATAACGCGCTGCAATTGTTCCACTCACAAAACCGAACATGAGCAGCCAGAAAATGATGAGTACAGGATTTTTTTTCACCTGCACGAGAATCAATTGCACAGGGAAAAAATAAATTAACCGTCGGAGAAGCGGGTGAGAATCGATCCAGGCACGTAAGCGGCCCATAACTTGGGGGTCTTTATTTATTAAACGGAAAACGAATCGATTTGGTTCTCTAAGGTAAGTTAAATGGTGGCTGGTGGTTTGTAATTGGTGATTGATTTACATCATGATCGAGTGCCGTACTGTTGAATGGAGGAAAGATGAGAGTCTTGAACTTGAGAAAACAATTATTGTTTTTCAATTTTCCCGTTTACAATCCCGAGAATTTCCATTTCCATTTTTTGTGCCTGTTCCTGAATCGCTGCGCCTTTTGAAATGATATCGGCGGCAAAAGTTTTGTCGGTCAATCCCGCAGCATTTATCTTCACATTCAGGTAAGCGCCCATTACCGCCGAACGTGCGGCAAGCGCACCTACACCCGCATCGGAAACGGAATTCGGATTTCCGGTTTCCGCCATCGCCCTGATCACTTCCATTGACGCGAAAGAAATCTGCATTACACGAAATGGAACTTCGGTCGCATATTTTGTGGCATCCTGAATGGCCGCTGTACGCGCAGCTTTTTCTTCCTCGGTCGATTTTCCCAATGAAAAGGCATTCATGATTTTATTGAACGCATTCGTGTCCTCATCCACCAACTTCAACAATTGATCCTTGTAATGCTGCCCTTTTTCAGCCCAATCGGAAAATTCTTTCCAGCGTTCATCCCATCCGCGTTTGTGCGAAGAAAGATTGGCAACCATCGTCGCCAGTGCCGCGCCAAGCGAGCCCATGTAAGCCGAAATGGATCCGCCGCCGGGAGCGGGACTTTCACTCGATGTTTCATCTGCAAATGCAGCGAGCGACATGGAAACCAATTTTGAATCGGACGGATTGTGCAACAGGTATTCAATCACGCGCTCTTCCGGTTTGAAAGGCGACAACTCTTCAAGTCCCAATGATTTTATGGCAATCCTCACCAATTCCTTTTCGGGAACACCGGTTGAACGTTGCTGCTTTTCCAAAAAATATTTTCCCGCATCCAACAGGCATTTCAAGGGAAGCACGCCCACAATTTCTGAACCTGTCACACGCAATCCCCGCTCTTCCGCTTTTTTGCAAACTTCATCGAACGCTGCGTGAACGGAAGTGATATTTGTGTTTGTGAGATTCATGGAAATCTGCGCGATGCCATATTCCTCGATATACCAGCCGATCGCTTTTACCGATTTCAATGAACCGGGAATTGAAATCGGTTTTCCGTCCGGTCCATTGACAATTTTTCCTGTCAACGGATCACCTTCGCGTTTTACACGTCCCGCTTCACGCACATCAAACGCGATTGAATTCGCGCGACGTGTGGAAGTTGTATTGAGATTGATGTTGTACGCAACCAAAAATTCACGCGCACCGATAACGGTTGCACCGCGTTTGGCATCAAATTCATTTGGACCGAAATCGGGTTTCCATTCCGGCAATTTTATTTTCTTGAAAAAACCTTCGTACTCACCGGCGCGAATGACGGAAAGATTGTTGCGTTCCTTTTTCGGTTGGGCGTATTCATAGAGATAAACGGGAATGTTCAATTCCTTTCCTACACGTTCACCCAACTTTTTTGCATACACAACCGTTTCTTCCATGGTAATTCCCGCAACGGGAATCAGCGGACAAACATCTGTTGCGCCCATGCGCGGATGTTCGCCTTTGTGTTTGCTCATGTCAATGAGTTCACCTGCAATTTTGATTGCACGGACGGCGGCTTCCACCACGGCTTCCGGTTCACCGACAAAAGTGACAACCGTTCTGTTTGTCGCTTTGCCCGGATCAACATTCAAGAGACGAACGCCTTCAACACTTTCGATGCGGTCGGTGATTTGTTTGATGATGGAGAGATCGTGGCCTTCGGAAAAGTTGGGCACACATTCGATGAGACGTTTCATAGGATGAAATTTATTTGCGAATGTAATGGTTGTCGCTTGTCAGTTGTCGATTACCGGGGAATTTTTTTCCCATTGATAATGACACTCTCAATCAAATTGCTGCCGAACGAGTAGGGGAGGAATGCAACCGATGAAATCTTTTTTGTCAGGATCAGGTTCGCTTTTTTGCCGATGGTGATGCTTCCGTGTGTTGCACTCAATCCCATTGCCGCAGCTGAATTTATTGTCGCCGAG
>CAYMZV010000128.1:0-10876 GCA_964394965.1 uncultured Chryseobacterium sp. | reverse complement strand
CGACCCGAACGGGAATGCGCAATTGGGAGGTCCGGGTTATTCAGGTTATACAGGAATCGGTTCGTCCTCAAATATTCTTTCACCTTTCGGCAATGACCTTTTGGGAAATACCGCAATCGGTGGAGATGTAAGTTGGAATTGCATCGGTGCCGCACCTAACCGTGTGTTTACCATTCAATGGAGCAATTGGGGATTCTGGAGCACTCAAGTGAATGACGCAAGTTTCCAAATCAAATTATATGAAACCTCAAACACGGTTCAATTCGTTTATGGCAATTGTCCCGCTACGACATCCAGCGCTGTGGAAGTGGGTCTCAACGGTGCGACAAATGCTGATTTCAATAACCGCACCACAACAACCGATTGGACAGCAACAACAGCGGGTGCAACGAATTTTGACCAATGCTCTTTCAGTTCAACTGTTAAACCAACTTTAGGTCTCACGTATACATGGACATCCGCGGCAACAGTGGCTGCAATGGCTTTCACTTCTTCTGCAGGAGTTTATGTTCCGATTCAGGCTGCAAGCGCTTCGACAGTTCTTTCTTCACCTGCCGGAGTTTATGATGACAATGGTTTTCCCATTGCCACGATTCCTTTCACATTCACTTATGCAGGAACTCCCTTTACCACTTTTGGGGTGAGTGCGAACGGATACATCACACTTGGAACAACAACTGTGAATGCTTATTCTGTTCCGACTTCAACGATGGCAAATTGCATTGCCGTATTTGCAAATGATTTGGATGGAAGTTCCAGTAACTTAGGTTCCGAAATCAGTTATAGCGTTGTTGGATCGGCTCCGAATCGCCAAGTGGTTATTCAATGGAGCAAGTGGGGATTCTGGAGCACTCAATTGAATGAGTCTAGTTTCCAGATCAGGTTATATGAAACAACAAACGTTGTTCAATTGGTTTATGGAAACAGTCCAGGATCAACAATCAGAACCGTTCAAGCCGGTTTATCCGGAGCTACCGTTGCCGATTTCAACAACCGAACGACAACAACCAATTGGGCCGCAACTACAGCTGGAGCAAGCAACACCGCAACATGTTCATTCGGTGGCGGAGTAAATCCGGCAATGGGGCAAACATTCACTTGGACTCCTCCAAGCAATCTTCCCACTATAGCCAGCTTTGCTCCATCGGGAATTTGCCCGGGAGGAACAATTGTCATTACAGGAACCAACTTTACAGGAGCTACGGCTGTTACCATCAATGGAGGTGCTGTTGCATCGTTCATCGTAAACAGTGCTACACAAATCACAGCTGTTGCAGCTACAGGAAACACAAGCGGACTGATTACAGTTACCACTCCAAATGGAAATGGCAGCAGTTCATCTTCCCTGACGATCAATGAAATTCCAAGTATTTCGGCTACTGCCACACCGTCATTGATTTGTTCGGGAGGCAGTTCACAATTGGAGGGCGATGGGGGATTGACATCCAGTTATGCCGTTACAAATATTCCTTATGCTCCTATTCCTACACCCGGTGTGGGCGTAACAACATTGTGCAATGCGGGAGTTCAGACAACCGCTCTCAATCTCGGAACCTTGGATGATGGGGATTGGATCAATCAAGCCATTCCTTTTTCATTCACCTATTTTGGAAACAGCTATTCCTCATTTGCCATTTCTACAAATGGATTCTTCTATCCGGGTGCAGGCTCACCGAATACTTACACCGGTTACAGCAATACATTCCCTACCACTTTTGCAGCTCATCCTGCAATTGGAGTAATGTATGGTGACCTTGATTTCAGAACAGCCGGAACGATCAATTATTTTGTTTCCGGTACCGCACCTAACCGTAAGTTCGTTGTCAATTTCAGCAATGGACAATTTTACAGCGGTGTAGGTTCCTTGACTACACAGTTGATCATTTATGAGACTTCGAATATCATCGAAATCCATACGACAAATTCAACGGGAAATAATCCCGGTGTAGAAGGCATTCAGGATCCGTCAGGAACAACAGCCTTTACCGTTGCCGGAAGAAATGCAGTGAACTGGACTGTTTCAACACCTGATGCATATCGTTGGACTCCGAATGGCGGCACAGTTACTTATTCATGGACACCTGCAACATTCCTGAACAATACAACCATTTTCAATCCGCTCGCTTCGGGTATTACGGCTTCGACGACTTATACAGTTACAGCAACTTCGGCTGCAGGATGCTCCGCTTCTACATCTGTATCCATTACTGCGGGAACTCCTTTATCAAGCACCAGCAGTGTCGGACCTTCTTCCACTGTATGTCAGGGAACCAACGTTTCATTCAACGTAACCGCTACCGGTGGAGGTCTTCCTTACACTTATGCCTGGTCGGGACCGAACAGTTTCAGCTCAACAGCACAAAGTCCTGTCATCAATGGAGCAACTGTTGCGGCTTCCGGAACTTATACCATTACAGTTACCGATGCCTGCAGCGCCACTTCGATTACGCAAGTGACACTTACTGTAAATCCACTTCCTGCTGTAGCAGTAACACCTACGACGGCATTGTATTGCAATCCGAGCACTGCAATTACATTGACAAGTTCAGGTGCGCTTACCTATGCATGGGGACCAGCAGCGGGACTTTCAGCTACAACAGGATCAAGTGTTGATGCAACACCAAATGTTACGACAACTTATACTGTAATTGGAACTGATGGAAACGGCTGTGCAGGATCTGCAACAACAACCATCACTTCTGCTCCTGCCGTAACCGGCGCAACTGCAACTGCTACACCAGCTGCGATTTGTTTGGGCAATACCACCAATCTCAGCTCAACTGCAAATCCGGTTGTCGGAATAGTATTCTTTGAGAATTTCAATTCAGGCGCACTCAACTGGACACGTACAAACACTTCTGTCGGAGGTACGGTTGCCAATGCAGCTTGGACTGACAGACCTGATGGTTTTGTTTACAGCTTTGGCATTCCTTATCACAGCAACGACAGTACTCAATTCGTTCAAACGAACAGTGATGCGCAAGGATCCAGCGGAATCATTACGAGTACAACAATGCAATCGCCCGCTATCAGCACAATCGGCTATACCAACCTTAATCTTGATTTCTATCAATACTACAGGGATATCGGAGACAATGGTGACTCTGCGGTAGTCGAATCTTCTTTGGATGGAATCACTTGGTCTTTTGTCACTGCCTTTACCTCTACATCGGGTGTTGAAAATGCCTTCGCACATCCAAGTGTAGCTCTCCCTGCAGCGTTGAATAATCAACCGACAGTTTATATCCGATTCAGATACACTGCAACATGGGATTGGTATTGGTCAATTGATAACGTTACCGTTACAGGAGCATCTCCAAACTTCACTTACAGTTGGACATCAACTCCGGTTGGATTCACTTCAACTGTACAAAATCCATCCAACGTTGCACCGACGGTTTCTTCCAGCTATTCTGTACTCATCACCAATCCATTCGGATGTTCTGCAACAGCAAACACAAGTGTGACCGTGAATCCGCTTCCAACCATTACTGCAAGCGCTACACTTTCTACAGTTTGTTCCGGTAGCAGCACAACATTGAATGCATCAGGTGGAACAACTTACAATTGGATGCCTGGAAATTTGAACGGAACAAGTGTCTCTGTCAATCCAACGTCAACCACAACTTACACGGTTACAGGAACAGATGCACTCGGATGTTCAAGTCAAGCGATGGTAACCATTACCGTAAATCCATTGCAAACTGTTACTGCCAATGCAACGGCAACTGCAGTTTGTACTGGAAATAACGTCACACTTACCGGTGGCGGCGCAACTTCCTACACATGGTCAGGTGGCGTAACGGATGGTGTTTCTTTTATTCCTGTGTCAACCAATAATTACACGGTTACCGGAACCGATGGAAACGGTTGTACCAATCAAGCAAACATTACTGTAACAGTTAATCCATTACCGATTGTAACAGCCAATACAACTGCAACTGCAGTTTGTGCGGGCAATAACGTAACACTCACGGGTGGCGGTGCAAGCACCTACACATGGACCGGTGGTGTAACTGACGGAGTTGCTTTTGCTCCGGTTTCAACAGGAACTTACACGGTTACAGGAACTGATGCGAACGGTTGTACGGGTCAGGCAAATGTCTCTGTCGCTGTAAATCCATTGCCGACTGTAACCGCGAGTACAACTGCAACTGCAGTTTGTGCTGGCAACAGTGTTACGCTCAACGGTGGAGGTGCCATTTCTTATACATGGACAGGTGGCGTTACCGATGGCATTTCTTTTACTCCTGTTGCAACAGACACATACACAGTAACAGGAACTGATGCGAACGGTTGTTCAAATCAGGCAAACGTAACTGTCACTGTCAATCCATTGCCGACCGTAACTGCCAATGCAACTGCAACTGCGGTTTGTACAGGCAGCAGTGTCACGCTCACAGGTGGCGGCGCCACTTCTTATGCTTGGACAGGTGGTGTAACGGATGGAGTTGGTTTTATTCCTGTTGCCACCGACACTTACACGGTTACCGGAACTGATGCAAATGGTTGTTCCAATCAGGCAAACGTAACTGTCACTGTCAATCCACTTCCAACTGTTGCCCTTGGCAATGATACCACACAGTGCGGAGGAACGGTTGTAGTCGATGCTGGAAATGCTGGATCAACTTATATCTGGAGCGACAACAGCACCAATCAAACGCTCACGGTTTCCACAAGCGGAACTTATTCTGTGGTGGTTACTTCGGCGGCAGGTTGCACTGGATCAGATGCCATCAACATTACCATCAATACACCTCCTGTAGTGACTGTCAATTTCCCGAATGATACAGCTTGTCTGAATTCAGGAACCTTTACCTTGACAGGTGAATCCCCGGCAGGTGGAACATGGACCGGAATCGGTGTAACAGGAAGCTCACTGAATCCGACCGTGAATGGTGTTGGAACAGATTCAATCACCTATACATTCACTGATGTCAATGGATGTTCGGGTTCCGCAACACAGGCCATCATCATTGACCTTTGCAGTGGCATCAATGAAATAGTTCCGGCTGCAAACATCTCCACTTATCCGAACCCGAACAACGGAGAATTCACCATCAACATCGCGAATGTTTACGGTGAGGGTGTATTGGAAATTACCGATGCTTTGGGACAGGTTGTCTACAAGGAAAGCCTAGCCCCTACAAATGGTAAACTGACAAAAGCGGTTGATCTTGGAACGCAAGCAAGCGGAATGTATTTCGTTCGCTTCACCACCAACAGTACAACCACCACACAAAAGGTGAGTGTTCAACGCTAATCACTTTTAAATAATAAAAAAACTCCCCGATTGGAAATTTTCAATCGGGGAGTTTTTTTTATTGGCAAAAGGCTCCCATTCCAACATTTAAAATGATCTTCCCATCCGGAGGGAATGGCATATCCCAAAATCTGCAAAAGCATTTGCAAAAAACCGTAATTCGAGCATTCCATGAATTCGCAATTCGTTCCCCTCACTATCTTTACAAGCGTTGAAAACTCTTCATCGATTTATTTTCAAATCCTACATTCCACCGTTCGCGATGACGTTCGTGATTTCGGTGTTCATCCTTTTCATGCAATTCCTGTGGAAATGGGTGGATGAGTTGGTGGGCAAAGGTCTCGACTGGAACATTATCAGCGAATTGTTTTTTTTCGCTTCCCTCTCTTTCATTCCGCTTGCCTTGCCCATGGCGGTATTGCTTTCCTCGCTGATGACTTTCGGAAATCTTGCCGAACATTATGAACTCGCCGCCTTGAAATCGGCTGGAAATTCATTGGTGAAAATCATGCGTCCGCTGATTTTATTTACATGCATGGTGACCATCGGTGCATTTTTATTTTCCAATTACATCCTCCCCTACACGCAATTGAAAATGCTCTCCACGCTGTTCGACATTCGCCAGCAAAAACCGGCACTGAATATTCCCGAAGGTGTTTTTTATGACAAGATTGACGGTTACAGTTTGCGCATCAAGAAAATATCGAAAGACGGAAACAAGCTGAGTGACATCATGATTTACGATCAGACCGAACAGGCCGGCAACACTTCACTCACTGTTGCGGAAAGCGGAAAGATGTTCATGACGGAAGACAAGTCGTTCATGGTTTTTGAATTGTACAATGGCGAACAATACAAGGACATCTGGAATCAGGCAAACGCAACCATCACGCATCCTTTCCAACGCATGAAATTCAAGGATCTCATCATGCGATTGGATCTTTCCGGATTCAAGTTGCAACGCACCGATCAAGATCTGTTCAAGGACAATGAACGCATGCTCAACAATCAACAGATCCGTGTGGCTGTTGACACGATGAAAAATGAAATGGAAATCAACAAGAAGGATTTTTATCGTGCCATGCAAAATGCCTATCTCCCGAAGTCGGAAAAATACATCGTTGGATTGGATACGACAAAATCCCCTCTGAAAACAGGATTTTTCCTGAATGAGTTGAACAAGGACGAACGTGCACGCGTGTACGATCTTGCGTTGAACAGCGCGCGCAATTGCAAGAGTGCGGCCGATTCGAAAAAGAACGAATTGGATTCACAACAAAGTTCCATCATCCGTTTTAAAATCGAATATTGGCGGAGATATATGTTGGCGGTTGCCTGTCTGCTCATGTTTTTCATTGGTGCACCACTCGGCGCCATCATACGCAAAGGGGGTTTGGGAATGCCTGTGGTCATCTCTGTCGTTTTCTTCCTGTTGTTTTGGGTGTTGAGCATCATCGGCGAAAAATTATCCAAAAACGGAGTCTTGCCTCCCGAAATCGGAATGTGGATCGGCTGTATTGTTTTCCTTCCATTGGGAATGTGGTTGACAAAAAAAGCAACGGAAGATTCCGCGATGTTCGACAGCGATGGGTTTTTCATTCGCATCCTGCGCATTTTCACATGGCGGCGACGCGTGTTGAACAAGGCATTGAAGCTGGATGAGGGAATGGAAAAAACAGATGCCGAGAAACATCTTGACCTATAAGAAAATTTCCTGATGCGCATTCTTCAAATCTGCCCCAAGCCACCATTCCCTTCCGTCGACGGAGGGACATTGGCGATGCATGCGGTTACAGAAGGATTGCTCGAAGCCGGAATGTCTGTTCGGATACTTGCAATCGAAACGGAAAAACATCCGTTTCTCATTGACAGAATTCCGTCCGACTACAAAACGAAAACAAAAATCGAAACTGTTTTTGTCAATACGAAAATCAATCTCTTTTCCGCCTTCTTCAATTTGTTTTCTTCGTCGTGCTACAACGTCAACCGTTTTTTCTCTTCCACATTCGAGAAAAGAATCATCGATGTTCTCCAGCAGGAAACATTTGACATTGTACAACTGGAAAGCCTGTACCTCGCCGATTACATTGACGTGATCCGCAAAAATTCAAAAGCGAAAATCATCCTTCGTGCACACAATGTGGAAAGCGATTTGTGGAAAAGGAGAACGTTGCTCGAAAAGAATCCGCTGAAACGGAAATGGTTCAAGCACCTGACGAAGAATATTTCCAACTGCGAAATCGATTCGTTGAAAAAAGTGGATGGCATTATTCCCATTACACAAAAGGATGCAGACGCAATTTCAAAAATGATTCAAGTGAATCGACCGATTCTTGTTTTACCTTTCGCAATGGATTTACCGGAGGAAAAAAGTGTCGAACCCGTAAAAAGGGGAACGGTCTTTCATCTCGGCGCAATGGATTGGGAGGAAAACAGGGAAGGCGTTTCCTGGCTCATCAATGAAGTGTGGCCGAAAGTGATTTCGAAAATCCCTTCGGCGGAATTGCATCTTGCAGGACGTGGATTGCAAATCAACGATGGGAAATATGCGGGACCGAATATTTTCAATCACGGTGAAATCGAACATGCTGAAAATTTCATGAATGAATTTGCCATCATGGTCGTTCCGTTATTGAGTGGCGGTGGCATGCGGATCAAGTTGGTGGAAGGAATGGCGCTTGGCAAGGCGATTGTTTCCACTTCGATCGGAGCGGAAGGAACTGAAACGCAAAATGAAAAGGAAATAATGATTGAGAATTCCCCGAAAGGATTTGCCGATGCGATTTGCAATTTATTGAACAATGAGATTTTTGCGCGGGAATTGGGAATACGTGCCAAACAGTTTGCAAAAAACAATTTTGACATGCATTCCTCTTCAAAAAAATTGACCGACTTTTACACATCCATTCTCCGGTGAAAATCCTCTGCATCACATCACGTGTTCCCTGGCCGCTCGAAAAGGGCGACAAGTTGCGCATGTACCACCAACTTCGCAACCTCGGGAAAAAGCATGAAGTGATTCTCTGCGCCATCAACGACACCAAGCTTCATCCCGATGCGGAAAAGGAATTGAAAAAATTCTGCAGCGAAATCCACATTTACAGTCAATCGAAAATCACTACGCTCTTTAATCTTGCAAAAGGCTTGTTCAGCGGCATCCCATTTCAGGTTGCCTATTTCACCAATTCATCTGCACGAAAAAAAATCCATTCACTCATCACCGAAAAAAAACCGGATCGGATTTATTGCCAACTCATCCGCACAGCCGAATATGCACGCGATGAAAAACAGATTCCGCGCACACTCGATTACATGGATATTTTTTCCAAAGGTGTGGAACGAAGAATTGAAAAGGTGAATTTCTTTTACCGATGGGTTTTCCGAATGGAATGGAAAAGGCTGTTGCGTTATGAAGAGAAAATATTTTCGGAATTCAATGCCCTCACCATCATCTCCGAACAGGATCGCGATTTGCTTCCGGTAAAAAATCCGCAACGCGTAGTCGTGATTCCCAATGGCGTTGACACCGATTTTTTCAGTCCGATGAAAGCCGAGAAAGATTATGAATTGCTGTTCAATGGGAATATGAATTATCCGCCGAACATTGAGAGTGCCGTTTACATTGCAAAAAAAATCCTCCCGCTGATCTGGAAAGACAAGCCGAATGTGCGTTTGCTGATTTCAGGTGCGAATCCTTCCGCCGAAGTTCTCGCCTTGCAATCAGAAAAAATCACAGTAACCGGTTGGGTGGATGATGTCCGGAAAAGTTTCGCGCGCTCCCGCATTCTCGTCGCACCCATGCAGTCGAGCATCGGATTGCAGAATAAATTATTGGAAGCGATGGCGATGAAAATCCCTTGTGTCACAACCACCTTGTCCAACAATGCGGTAAAGGCAATTCCCGACAGCCAGATTTTGGTTGCGGATACTGCCGAACAATTTTCAGTTCAAATCCAATTGTTGCTCAATCATCCCGAAAAGTCCGAACAACTCGGGGAAAACGGATATCGAATGGTGCATGAACGTTTCAATTGGGAAAACACGTGTGCGTTATTGGAAAAAACAATCATGCATTCCAGTGTAAAAAATTAGTGTGGGCATTTTAAAATTCCTTTCGCGTCTTCTCGGCGGCAGTGTGGCAAAAACGTTTTTCAGAAAATAATTCATCATTAATCCATTCCGGTGAAAAAAATCAGGCTTCTCCTTTTTCCGATTTTGTTTTTTGCCTCTTGCATCCAACATTCGAATTCCGATTCAAGCAATGGCAACACTTCTTCCGGTGTTCCGGAAAAAAATTATTTCCCGGATGAAGATGAAGTCTATTCCGTCTTTTACACCAAGAATCTCATTCCCGAATTGCGCAATGTCCGTCCGCAAAAATCCGACACCTCCATTCAGATCTGCATTCCGGCTGCATTCACCTTGCTGGAGAACGACAGTATCGACGGACTTTGTATCATTGACGGAAAAATAATCAGTCAAAAAATCAATCATCATTTGGGAGGAGGAATGTCCATCTCGAAAAACAAGATTCATATCATACATACCGATGACGGGAAAATCCTAACAGACAGTTATGTCAATGGAATTTCCCAACTCGGGCAATCTTTCTTTCAGCAAATACAATTGGTGAGAAATGATTCTGCGCTTGAATTCCACAAAGACCAGAAATTATTCCAACGAAGGGCGGTGGTGATTTTCGATAATCCTGATGTTGCCATTGTTGAATCCAAAAACGCAATCACATTACAGGAATTTGCAGATGATTTGGTGAAAATGCATGTGAAAGACGCCATCTACACCGACATGGGAAGTTACGATGAGGGTTGGTACAGAAATCCCGAGAATAAGCGGGTTATAACAATGGGAAAGAACTGCTCACAGACTTCCCAACAAAGCAATTGGCTGATTTTCAGGCACTGATTGGATTGAATCTGATATCTTCCCTGCTGTCAGCGGTGAAAAAGGCTTATATTTACATCTAACTTTATAAGTATAAAGCCATTACAACGATGTTGAAAAAAATTCTCATTCCCATTTTTCTACTGCTTTTGGCTTTCCCCGCAAGAACCCAAAGCAATAATCCTGCAGATGAAAATGCGCGATTGCTTGCATTGAGCAAGAAACTGGAGGGAACCTATCAGTTGCAGATTATCAATTCACGCGAAGCCGGCGAAATTCCGTTGCAATACATGGATACCATTGTTGCGAAACGTTCAAAAATGGATACAGTTTATTATTACTATCCCGATAAACCGGAGTTGCGACTCATGATTTTGCCGCAATCCGTAATCGAGAAAAACGATTTCATAAAGCCAGTCAGAATAATCCACGTGCTTAACTGATCCATTATGGAAAAGAAAATTTACTTCTCGATTTTATTTTTCATTTTATCCTGCGGTTTCCTGTCTGCACAATCCACCAATTGTGTAACGGCAACATCAATGACGCTTGTAAACAATACCGCCTGTGTCAATGGAACTTCTGTCGGTGCGATTACGGACAATACACTTTACGGCGGATGCAATGTTGTTCCCGTCAATATGGTTTGGTACACTTACGTAACCACAGGATCTACAAACAATTTTACTGTCACACCCGGATCACTTACCA
>CAYMZV010000127.1:0-10958 GCA_964394965.1 uncultured Chryseobacterium sp. | reverse complement strand
TGGGGAGCATACAATCAACTTCAAGGGTTTGGATACTAACATGCATTTGTAAATCATTCAAAGTTTGAATTCGTGGATTATGAAACAGGCGCGTCGACAAACTCAGCAGAAAACGCGTTCATGAATTTCAAAAGAATTGTAAGAGGCACTTGGAGAAATATCAGTGAAGGAAAACTGCAAAATTATTTAAATGAACAAGCATTTCGCCATTCGTTTCGAGATGAGCATGATTACGGATTTGAAATTTTTATGAGATGCTTTCCTCCATTGTCAGAAGTATATGGAGAGAAAAAGAAAGCAGCATAATGTTTAACCAAAAACTTATTCAATGAATAGACCTCTAACAAAATATCCTTTTCAAAAAGGAACACAATGTCACAAAGCCATCTGGCTGAATTATTTCAATCCTGAATTGAAAACACCTCCTTCTCCAGAACAACAAATGATTATGGACAAGGGAAAGGAAGTCGGAATCGTTGCGAGGAATTTATATCCTGGCGGAATTGATCTAAGTCGGAATGAAACCGTTTACGGAAGAGAATTATTTGCGGAAACTCAAAAGGCGTTGAAGACTGATGAGCAAATATTTTATGAAGCCGCATTTGAAACTTTGGATGGTGGAATGAATTTCAAGGCCGATATTTTTGTTCGGTGTGAAAAAAATACGAGACTCATTGAAGTAAAAAGCTCAACGAAAATAAAAGCACCCGAACACATTCTTGATTTGGCGTTTCAATATTATGTTTTGAAAAACAGTTCTTATGTCGGGCCACCGATTGAAGTTTACATTGCATATCTCAATAACCAATATCTACGAGAGGAAACTCTGGACATTGATGAATTATTTGTTGTTGAAAATGTTACGAGGAAAATTATTGATGCACAAGTTTTGATTAAGAATTATCTGCGGCAGTTTTTAATTGTTCTGGAGGAAGGGAAAAAATGCCCGAATGTAAAAGTTTCTGAAGCTTGTTTCAAGCCGTATGGTTGTGCATTTTTTGAACACTGCTGGAAGGATATGCCAAAGACAACCGTGTTCAATATATCACGATTGCGAAAATCAAAGGCGGCAAGAATGATTGAGCAGGGAATTGTTGAGCCGCATCAAATTCCGAAAGAGACAAGATTAAGCATTGAGCAATGGACAGAAGTTGATGCAGCTCGAACTGGTAAACCAATAATTGACAAAAACGAAATCAGTAAATTTTTGCATTCCCTTGAATTGGATGTTCCGACTTTCTGGATGGATTTCGAAACATACATGTCACCAATTCCTGAATATCCAGGAACGCGCACCTATCAACAAATGTGTTTTCAATATTGCGTATTGCACAGAAATGCAAACGGAAAAATTGAACGGAGGGAATTTCTTGCCGAGCGTGGAAGGGACCCGCGAAGATTATTTGTGGAACACTTGCTTGCAGATACTGAAGGAGAGGAAAATATTATTGTCTACAATCAGGTATTTGAAATTACCCGCTTGAAAGAACTGGCAAATGAATTTCCAGAGTATGCAGACAAAATTCAGCAACGGATAAAAAGAATCAAGGATTTGTACGAGCCGTTCTCCAAGCGCCACTATTATCATCCGTTGATGAATGGAAGCGCAAGTATAAAAACAGTTGTGAATGTATTGGTGAGTTCGGATGAATTATCATACAAGAATTTATCAATAAGAAATGGAGCGATGGCGATGAACATGTATGAGAAATTTCAGCAGTTGTCTCTGCAGGAACAGATCGAAACAAGAAGAGCGCTGCTGGAATATTGTCATCTGGATTGTCTGTCAATGGTGAAAGTTGTTGAAGCTCTTGAAAATCTTTTGTAACCAAATAAACCCAACATATGAACTACGATTTTTTTGATGATGAACCGCTTTCCGATAGGGAGCTGTTCGCAATGCTAAGAGAAAATTTCTCGGATGATGAATCAACTTGGGAAGTTGTACGCGAAGCACAAATGGCATACGATGAATTAAGCCGACGAATTATTCGTTTGGAAATCGAAGAGGAAGAAGTTGATATTTATCCGTACCGTCAACCAGATGATCTCGATGCAGCCTGATCTGAAAAGAAAAAAGTTCGATGATTTATTTAATGAAGCCTTCACCGATTATTTGAATTGCGAATTCGATTCCAGTGAAGGCGACCCAGAATTTTATCTGCTGGATACTCCGAATCGAAATCCAGCACAAATTCAAAATGCAATTTGGCGCAGACTCATTGCCAGACATCTGTTGCCTCACATTTATAACTGAGTATTAACCTAAAACAAACACATGAACGAAAGAGAAAACTACAAGCAAAAAATGGAAATATGCAATCAGCGCCTTCTGAAATTTGCAGATGCGATTTCTGGAATTGTCAATCATCCAGAACACCTGCTTACCGACGAAGCAAACATCGTTGTTTTGATGAATGGGCTGACGATGCAATATAAATTGATATATCATCCATGGGTCTTCGATGAATTGGTGGACATTGATTTCGATATTGAATGGTACTTTGATGAATTTACGGGAAGGCCTTTATATGAAGGTTGTGACCCAGAAGACGGAACGGTTGGAGCGGTAGCGGATTTTTTCTGCTTGTCGGCAGATGATCTGTTGGAACTGTTCAACATAGAATTCACGGACGACCACGGTCCTCAAATCGCCACAAGCATTGTGGAACTGGTGAAGAGAAGAAGAAAAAAATAATCACTTAAATCTTACTGTAATGGATAATGAACTGAAAAAAAAAGTTCTAAGGGAAGTGTCATGCCTTTTTGAAATCTCACCTCCCAAGGATATTCGCAAAAGTCTTTGCAGAGTTTTTTTCGCTTTTGTAATCAGAGAAGAAAATTATCTGGAGGATGATTTCAAACAGATCGTTTCAGATTTCCAGGTTTTGGTTGATTACATGGAACGCATGGAAGACCTTGACGGAAAGAATTTCTATGAGAAAGGAATATTCAAATGACCAATGAAAATAATTTGGATGGCGAAAGGAACATCAGGCAATTGAATTTGTTGTTTGAATTCGCGAGTCCAGAAAGTCTCAAGGAAAGTATAACTGAAATTTTTTTCAGGTATCTGATGGACAATCACAACGTGTTGCCGCAGAATTTTGAAACCATTGTTTCCGATGTTTATTATTTGCTGCAGTTCGTCGGCAGCATTGGAGAGGAATTCTCAAAGGAATAAATTATTCTTTCAAGCGATAAGTTATTCGAACAAGTCGCCTCACTTTTTTATTCAATCAATCTACTTTTCAAAATAAATGAGCATTACCAAAACTATCGCTGGCAGAATAAAAAGTTATAGGGAGGCTCAGGGAATAAAACAGGAAGTGATCGCAACAAAACTTTCGATTAATCAAGGCAGTTATTCAAAATTGGAATCTGGTCAAACGAATATTACGCTTCACCAATTGGAAATCATTGCAGGCATACTGAAAATATCCATTGCTGATCTTCTCAATGAGCGCAACGACAAAATGACTTTCAGTTTGACAAACAATGAAAACGCAAGTGGTGTTACGATAAATTCTGGACAGGTTTCCGCAAACGAAAAAAAATTGTACGAGCAATTGATCGAAACACTGCAAGGTGAAGTCGACTATTTCAAAGGAGCTCTCAATGAATACATGAAAAACAAATCTTAAAAAATAAAACCTATGGAAAAAACTTTTTCGCAGAATGAAGCATTGGACATGCTTGGCAAAATGAATGTAAAATTCGCCCAGCAAAACTTGGTGTATTATGCTCAGCAGGGAGATTTGAATAAAGTTGAACTTTTGTTGTGTGCTGGTCTCAATCCGAATGAAGCATGGATAAATGAAAAAAAGGAAAGCCGCTACCCTTTGCATAACACATGCGAATATGGACAAGTCGAATTGGTAAAAATGATTGAATTGCTTCTGAAGAATGGAGCAAATGTAAATTTGCAAAATGAAAAAGGAGAAACAGCTTTGGTTGTTGCAACACAAAGTGCTAAAATGAATATTGCCAAGATACTGATTGAAAGTGGCGCTGATGTCAATATAAAAACAAAGGATAAAATAAATGCTTTGTATGTCGCGCAGAAGAAAAAAAATGCGGAGTTAATCGAGCTTTTAAAAAAGAACGGTGCGGAAGAATTAACCGAGCAGGAAAAGAAATCATTTGAGAAAACACAGAAGGCGGTTAAAATTCTCACTGGAATTATTTTGATTGGAATTCTCTGGTTTTGCATCCACATTTTTCAAGTTGGCAGTTCACATGCTACAAGCCCAGGTTCAAGTTCCAGCAGCTCCAGTGCAGAACATACATGCGGTTATTGCAACAAAACATTTACTGGCAACGGATGGAATACGATTGACGGAGAACAATTTGAACAAACCTCATGGACTGGATACGGATACTGTTCCCAGAAATGTGCCTACGATGCACAGCCAGCAAAATGGAAACATTGAAGTAATGCGTTTTTCTAAAATATTCTCAGATCAAGTATGGAACATGAAAAAATCAAGGCCATCAGTGGCAATCATGCACTTTTAAGGAACGGCAAGGTTCCAATCATCGGTTACATAAAGGTCAATGAAAAATTGCGGTACACTTCCAGTGGTGGTTGCGCTGTGCCGACTGAGGTATGCTTCATCCTGAAATTTGGCAATAGAATATATAAGGATTTTTTTTATTTCGAAAACAATACATTGACATATCAAGTTGTTACGATAAAAATGGAATCGGAACAATATCTGGCGGACGTTTATTCGGAATGTTCGCAGGCAAAAAGCACTCTTCAAGATTTTGTTTTCAAAGTGAAAGATTCGTATGTTAATCATCAGATGGGATTTATATGATTGAACAAATTTCAGAAACAAATATTCTTAGATTAATTTGGAAAGTTCGTTGAAATGGTTTTGATTTTTTAACTAACTGAATATTTTATCATCTTTTTATACAAAATTATAAAACTACAAGAATGGCATGCACATTAGTCATCACCACGGCGGTTATTAACAGCAGCACTGGCAATATCATCGTTAACGGAACTTATTCTGAAACGCCAGTTTGCAATCCAGGTACTTTTACAATAAACGTAAAAGTAATATGCGGCTCATTTTCCTGTGGCGGAAATGGTCACGTGGTATCTGGAACAAACGAATGGACAGCCGATTTTCCATGCAATTGCCCCTGCGGTAGCCCAGTCACAATTGATGCAGCTGCATCGTGTTCAAATCCTGCTTATAACTGTGTGGCGATGACATTGAGCATGTCCACTTTGTGTTGTTGTCCGACTGCCCTTACTCAAATGACTTTTGGTTCTTGCGATTCCAGTGCCACAGCCCAACTTGTAACCTTTGATACTTTCGTAACTATCCCTGACTTCGGATGTACCTTCACGTTTAGGCGAAATTTTGGTGATGGTTTTTTTGGTGCCCTTTGGACATTCACAGGTGTTGGAACGTTTCCCATACCATCTGAAATGCACTACTATGCAGCACCTGGAACTTATACGTCAACCGTTGAGGTGGTGGGGCAACCGATTGGATGTAATGTGATTGATAGCCAACAAGTAGTTATCTCATGTGCTGGTTGTTATACTAATGCCGTTACCGCTGGAATTTGCAAATTTTTGGAATGGTTTTTTTTGGTATTTGCTGTTGCAGGCTTTGGTGGTCTTTTCGGATTGACTTGTTGGCCAATTTTTGTTCCGCTTATCTATTTAGCGGTAGCGTTGGTTGGTTTCCTGTTTTACAGGGCATTGAAATGTGAAAAATGCACCTGCGGACACATGCAAAAATTTCTTGGGCAAATTTATTTTGCCATTGGGTTGGTGATTCTAATGTACGTTCTTCCCTCATGTTCAGTCCTAACTCTAATTCCAGCCATTATTATGTCTTCGGTTTTTCTCGCTTTGGGATACTTAATTTTATGGACATGGTATACAAGCAATAAACTTACGTGTCCATTGTTAATCTGTGATTTCTGGTGTGCTCTCGCAGGACCAGCAAATATCAGGTCGGCCACAAACATTGCTCTGGCTGCAGGAATTATTTTATATCTGACAAACATTGTACTCTTGGCGGGTTTAGGAATCATGGGTGCAGCAATAGCTATTATAGCGGTATTCGTAATTATGGGTCCATTGAATCCAAGCACTACTCCGTGTGATTACCATCACCCTTCCTGCACTTGATAGCATAGATTTGGTTGCTATAGTTTTTTGCTTTTTTTAAATACAAAAGTCATGGAAGACAAAAAAGAAGGATGTAATGGTTGTGGTCAATCTCTTGAAGTGGTTGAAAATATGAATGTAAATCATTCTCAACATCCGAAAGCTCCTTGTTCGGGTTGTTCTGGAAATAAATTGAGCAGCAAACTCGGAACATGCAAGGCTTGCATCGTATCAAATATATTTGGCGCTGCTCTTTGCTGGATATCATTCTGCGTTTTTTATTTTTTATACCCAGTAAAAAATGCAATGTACTGCTCGCTAATATTTGCTTCTTTTTTCTCTCTATTACTTTCTGCACATGGTGTTGCATATTTAATAAAGAAAAATAAAAAACTTTGAAAGCGTTTTATTAACTTGGGTTAAAACATTGCTACATGAAATTTTTTTTCTTTTCAATATTGATAATATTTACTGTTTTTGAATCCAATGCACAAGGAACGTGGACTCAAAAAGCAAATTTCGGAGGTTCTGCCAGATTCAGGGCAGTCTCTTTTTCCATCGGCACAAAAGGATATGTTGCAACTGGATTGGATGCCGTTAATGGAGCGCAGAAGGACTTGTGGGAATACAATTCAGTAACAGATACGTGGACACAAAAAGCAAATGTTGGCGGTCCTGTTCGTTATTGGGCCGTCGGTTTTGCAACGGCAACAAAAGGATATGTTGGAATGGGTTATAACAGCATGTATCCTTGTAATCAGGATTTTTGGGAGTATGACCCTTCATCAAATATTTGGGCCCCAAAAGCGAATTTTCCCGATACAGGACTCATAGCTTCTGCAGGTTTTTCCAATGGGACAAATGGCTATGTAGTTACAGGATGGGATGGCACACATTATTTTCGCAAATTATGGGAATATAATCCCAGTACAGATTCGTGGACACGGAAAACGGATTTTCCAGCCGCAGCAAGGCGTTGGGCAACCGCATTCTCAATTGGAACAAAAGGATATGTCGGTACAGGAAATGACGGAACAACAACTTATCAGGATTTTTGGGAATATGATTCTGGCAATGATACTTGGACCGCAAAGACAAATTTTGGAGGTTTGCCGAGAATTGGAGCCGTTGGTTTTTCCATCGGTGGAAAAGGATATATAGGAACTGGTAGTGGAATTCCAACCGCTTTTTATCAGGATTTTTGGGAATACGATACGACTTTGGATTCTTGGTCGCAAAAAGCAAATTATGGTGGATTGCCGTCGTACAATGGAATTGGTTTTTCTATTGGAACAAAAGGATACATTGGACTGGGATTTCAAGGCTCAGTGTATACCAAGGAATTTTGGGAATGGGATGTGTCTGCTGTTGGGATAAATGAATATGAATATCAAAATTCGATAAACGTTTATCCAAATCCTTCCTCTGGTGTTTTTGAAATGCAAAATATTATTGGAGAACTTGAAATCTATAATACATTGGGGGAACTGATTTATAAATGTGAAATGTCGGGTCAGCGAACTGAAATAAATATTTCAGACAAACCCAAGGGATGTTATTTGATGAGAATTATTGCAGCGAGTAAAGCCTATTCTCAAAAAATCATTATTCAATAATCAATGCGACCATGAATGCGCAAAAAAATTTCCTCGTCTCAACAGTTATTCTATTAGCTGCATTCGTTCATGCACAGACAAAAACACAATCTGTCGTATTTCACAAGAAGAAAAATCCTAATAAGACATATTCGATTCCCTTAAACCAATATCCTCTTTTTATTAAACCCAAAAGTGGGAAAAAAGTATTCGGAATAATTTCCGCTTGCAACGATTCTGAGTTGACGTTCAGGGAAAAGTCAACCGACAAATCAGTTAACGAAAAGATTCTAAAAATTTCCGAAAACCCGTACTTAAGCGAATCCGAACGCAAGAGAAAAACAGACAGTCTTCGTTACTGTGATGTAAAACAAATTAAACTTTCGGACATAGACCGCATAATAATTTACAATTCGCTTAAACCAGGTAAAAGATGGATTGCCGTGACAGAATACATTGTAGGAATATCAGCATTCGCTTTTTATTATGAATATCAAAATGCCAAAGACCCAAACTCTTTATCGTTACCAATTCCCGTTATTGCCATTGGATATGCCGCTGTTGTTTTTTATTTACAACGTAGAGTAATAAACCTTGACAAGTGGGTCATTTCTCAGACGTGACTATAAAATCTGTTATTGAAATTATGGAAGAAATTGAAATAGCATCTTTAAGAGATAGTTTATTAAATTCTATTGGACGATTTCTCTTCGAAGAAGGGTTTACAAATGATGGCATAATACACTATGGAATACTTGAGGCCATTAATCTGATTTCAGATTATCATGAAGAAGGCAATGCGCTATTCCCAGAAATCTTGGTCACAAATAATCTTGAGACAGTCAAGACTTCAATACTTCATAATGCAATTGTAATTCACGAAGCGGTTTTGTCTGCCGCAGAATTTAAAAATGCAATTAAATTATGCGCCCCGCTCGCAAAAAACAGTTGGATAATTTTCATTGAGATAAAAGATAATAAGATCAAATATGGATTAATCAGTGCAGAGATTACTGAAACAAGTCCATCAATGTATAGTCAAACCGTTGGAGAGTTAAAAGTTGATTTAGCGCCAACGACAATTGCGTACATACGTAACATTGGTCAAAAGACTGTTGAACTTGCTGGGTTGAAAAAGAAATTGATTGTTTCGCTTAATTTAGATATCACTCAGGAATCCGCATTGGATGCGATTAAAAAATTATGTGGAAATATTATTCAGGATTGCGATGAAAAATATAAAGGTCCCGCAAAAACATTTTTCGAAAAGACTATTGACAAAGCTTTAAAAACTGGTCACGGTAATCTAATCGCAATCGTTAAAGAAGATGAAGCGGCTATTGCAGAATTAAAAAGTAAAATTAGTGGCGTGGGTGGAATTTACCTTTCCGAGCCGATTGACTTTCAAGAATTAATTATTGAGGCTGAAGAAAGTAAGAGCAATGAAGATTCAGTTTCCCTAAAATCACATGCATCAATATTTAAATCCATGCTAAATCATGATGGCATCACAATTATAAGTACCAGTGGTAGAATATTGGGATACCATATTATTATTGATAGTAAATTAAATGGTGTACAAAATGAATTGGGTGGAACAAGATCAAAAGCTTTTCAAGCAATGCAAGATTGCAATTTATTCCAATTTTGTTTTTTTAAATCTCAAGATGGACAAGTAAAAACATGGGAAAAGAAATGAGCCAATTACCACTGTGGGAAGGACCCAATGGAATATATCTTCCAAACACAATAAAAAATGAGGAAGAGCTAATTCCTTATGCAAGCAATTTGAATGATAGACAGCGCCAACAAATAATTGCCGCTTTTCAAATTAAAGCATATGACATGGCTTCCGAATATGCCTGGAAAAAAGCAATGGTCAAGTTAAAAGAGACCATTGCAACTTTAGGTATGGAATTTATTGGAGAAATGATTGGAAGAGATGATTTCGATGAAACAACTCAAATAGATTCTGTCTTAACGGATTTCACAACAATTCAATTGGCAGAACAACTGGGAGTAATAGGTCCCACAGCTGCCCTTAAATTGCGGCAATCAAACGAATTGATTTCACATTATTTTTCAAAGAATGCAGATGAAGAAATTGATTATACAACTGCGTTTGGTATTGTAAAATCGAGCGTTCAATATATTTTAGGCGAAAGCGATATTTCAATCGCATTGAAATTTTCACATTTTAGAAACAGACTATTAAGCGAAACACTTCCTATAACAGATTCGCAAGTTGAACAATTAATAAATTCCCCTCTCTTTTATTTACGCACCGTAATGACAATTCTTTTATCATCAATAAAAAGTGATATTGGAGCGAAGCTTGAACATGCATTGGCAAACCTAAATACCTTGCTTCCCAACATCTGGAAAAAACTCGGCGACAACGATAAATGGCATATAGGAACTGCTTACAGAGACGTAACTGCAGCGGGCAACACTCTTGCAGCATCAGGATTAAAATCTGCATTGCTTAAAGTAGGCGGATTTGATTTTGTTCCTGAAAATTTACGATCAACTACTTTCATAAAAACAGCACAGCAATTGCTTGAAGTCCATTTTGGACACAATAACTTTTATAATGAACCACCAGTAGCAAAAAAATTAAGTCAACTTGGAAGTACGATTCCAGCACCAGCCTTAATTGAAACCATGCAAGCATATCTTGCAGTTTATCTTGGATTCACACATGGGAATTCCTGGAATGCAGCATCAATCGCAGGTGAGCAACTAGCCAAAATTACTTCTGATAGATGGTTCTATTATTTTGAAAAGGTCATTCAAAATGACGACATTATTTTACGCAAGATGTATCCCAATCAGGTTGCACGTTTTTCAGAACTGCTCAATAGTAATGGTTTAAATAAATTCGAAAACCTTCCTAGTAAAAACCAAAGATTGTATGCTGCAATTGTAGAAAACAAAGGGAGTCGCGCAGAAAATATAGCGGCTGAAATTTATAATGAATTAAGAATCAAAACGAAATCTTAAGCGAATATCCGATGGGAAAATTTGAAATTGAACATGATGAGGTTTACCATAATTTCACTGGATTAATTGACGGTAAAGAAATTTGCATTTTGAATTTGCTTGAAGAGGGTGGCGAAGAAGACGATCAATGGGGAACTACTCCTGCCCGTTATTGGTTAAATGGAATTTATACTCATAAAGAGGAACACAAATTCAAAGGCTACGCTACCAAGTTGATG
>CAYMZV010000126.1:0-11003 GCA_964394965.1 uncultured Chryseobacterium sp. | reverse complement strand
TAGGTTTATTTCGGAGGGGCTAGTCCTGTACGATAATTCAATCCGTATTTCAGATTGAAAGGAAAGAATGCAAAACAACCGCCATGCAAAAAAATGATTTGCATCCGGCGGTTGCCGTGAAATTTAAAAGGTGGTAAAATTCATATCCGGAAACTCAGGAAAGGAAAATTTCCGACCGGCATCCGATTTAATAACGATCCCTTCGGTCAAAATTGGAAGGTCTTTCGGTTTTTGGCCTTGCTTCGTTCACATTGATGTTACGGCCTTTTACATTCGCGCCGTTCAATTCGGCAATTGCCTTTTGGGCAGCTGCATTATCAGGCATTTCTGCGAACGCAAATCCTTTACTGCGTTGTGTGAATTTGTCAACGATGATTTTCACAGAAGATACTTCTCCGTAGGCAGCAAGCAATGCGTGCAAATCTTCTTCGGTTGTGGCCCAGGCCAAGTTGTTAATGAACAGGTTCATGAAATTCGGGTTCTTGTTTGTTGTTTGTTTGTTGTTTGCCGGCAAAGATACGCAGAATTCGGGTTAAAGAGTTTCATTGTATCATATTCCTCCATTTTCTTAAACAAAAAAAGAAGGCCGGAGCTGCGAAATCCGACCTTCTTGCACACCAATTGCACGAAACAGAACCTCTCTTTTTTTAACCTGACCTAACCCTGAGAGGGACGTTCAGCTATAAGACGGAGGAATTGGTAGTTTGTTACCCCATGTTCATCAGATTTTTGGTTTTTTAACAAAAGAGGGAAATTTCCATTTTCTGTAATTGATTTCAACCGCTCATCCGGTAAAAAATATTAAAAAAAAATATTTTAAAAACGACTTGACGGAAAATTAACAACACCTAAGATCGGTTTAATGACCGTGAATGGGATCACTTCTGAATATTTTTCAATAATTTTCCAACGCTGTTGTAAATTCATACGTGTTCAATAGTGAGAAATCATTTCAACACTTTATTAAATCATATAAAATGAAAACAAAATTGACCTTTTTGAAAAGCCTTGTTCTCCTTTTGGCTATCGGTTATGCAACACGCGCCTCAGCACAATGCCAAGCGGGTTATACTTACACGGTAAATGGAGGTACAATTCAATTCACCAACACTTCCACATTCACTACCTATGGAGCGTACAGTTGGGATTTCGGTGACAACACCGCTCTCGACCACAGCACAAATCCAAGTCACATGTACAGTAGTGCCGGTACATATAATGTATGCCTTACCGTTTCCGACAGTCTCAACTCCTGCCAAAATACCTATTGCTCCAATGTGGTTGCAACTGTTGGTTGCGGTGGATTTACAGTGAACGTAACATCCGCCAATCCTTCCAGCTGCAGTGCGTGTGATGGAAGCGCTTCGGCAAGTATTACAGGAGGAACTTCGCCTTTCGCTTATCTCTGGTCAAATTCTGCAACCACATCTTCATTGAGCAGTGCCTGTGCCGGTTCTTATAATGTAACCGTAACGGATGCGAACAATTGCATCATTACCGGAACTGCAAATCTTGCTTGCGTGCCTTTCGACAGTTGCCATCCGTCTTTCACTCATTATGTAGCGGGAAATTCCGCTTATTTCACCAACAATTCAGGCAGCGATTCATTGACTGCGGTTTTCACTTGGGATTTCGGTGACAATACGACTTTCACAGGATCAAATCCTTGGATGCATACTTATTCGCAACCCGGAACATATTATGTTTTGTTGACAGTAAACGATTCCACTTTCAATTGCTCGGGAACTTACGGTGACAGCGTAACGGTTGGTGGACCTACTTCATGCGGAGCCTACTTTACAATGGTTCAGGATTCATTCAATTTATTGGAATGGTATGCTTACGCTTCCGTTACCGGTCAGGCGCCATTCACTTATACATGGACTTTCGGTGACAATAGCACTTCCTCATTGGCTTATCCGACGCACAATTATTCGGTTTCAGGACAGTATACGGTTTGCCTGAGCATCACTGATGCCAACGGTTGCAACAGCAGCTATTGTGATTCCACTTCCGTTCACCGCATTATGAGTGGACAGCAAATGCAATACCTGATTACGGATCCGGCTCCTACTGGTATACATGAACAGACAACCATTACTCAACTGAGTGTTTGGCCGAATCCAACTTCCGATTTCATCAATGCTTCGTTGGGTGAAGATGTGGATGGGGTGATGCGTATCACGGATATTTTGGGCAATGTGGTGATGGAACAGAAAGTTAACGGCAGACAGTTGCATGTTGATGTCAATTCATTGCCGGCCGGTTATTACAATATGAGTGTAACAAGCGGAACAGATAATTGGAATAAGAAAATTGTAATTATCCGCTGATCATAGAGTGGTTTGGTCAGTTAAAAGCCACCGGGAAATTTCCGGTGGCTTTTTTTTCATTTACCCTGACAACTTTCTTCCTACCTAAATAGGTGATATTTTTACAGAATGCAATGGCATAAAATAGTTATAAAAAAAGCGAGTCGATCCCAACCGGAATGTTTTTTTATACGTGTTTGTAGATGAGCAATACCAGGTCGTTAACTGGGCATTTCAAAAATGTGCCGATTATAGTAGATGAGCAGCTTCTGGCCGACTGTGCCCGCAATGATAGCCGGGCGCAATACCGTCTCTATGACCTGTGCGAATATTTCATGATGAACATTTGCATCCGTTATACAAACTCACAAGATGATGCGGAAGACCTTCTGAACAGGAGCTTTCTGAAAATCCTGAACAACATCGGCAAATACAAAAAAGAAATCCCTTTTGAACTTTGGGTAAGGCGAATCACCATCAACACCATCATTGACGAATACAGGAAAAACAGGAAGCGCAAAGAAGCAACCGAACTGGTCGATTTTGATGAAAAACAAAATGAGTTCGATAACATTGCCGTCAACAATTATCTCGCTAAAATGGAAGCCGAACAATTGCAAACGCTTATTGATTCACTTCCACAAATAAACAGGCAGGTTTTCAATCTGTATGTTGTGGACGGATTCAATCACAAGGAAATTGCAACTCTCCTCAATATTCCAGAAGGTACATCCAAATGGCATCTCAGTAATGCGCGCGCACGACTCAAAGAACAGATTTCAAAATCACTCCCTTACCTAAAAACACTAGCGTCATGATGCGTGAAGATGATTCGTTTGATGAATTGGTCCGGGCGAAGTTGCAGCAACGCTCCTTTAGAAGTTCTCCGGAGGGACGTGCGAAACTCGAGCAGGCGATCAATGCGCGCAATGCGCAGAAACGTTTTCGTATGCTGATGGGTATCGGCTTTGCAATTCTTGCTGTCGTTGGTGGGGTTATTTTCCTTGGGAATTATTTGTCGCATGGAAAAAATACAGCAGAAAATTCCCTGAATGGAATTGCCAAGACAAACGGACAAACCGCTTTGAATGCCAATACTTCTCCAATCGACAATCCGCCGAATGGAAAACAATCCGTTGACCAAACTGTTATAAGCAATTCCTCTTCGAATAATTCCAACGCCTCTTCCAATCAATCACTTTCTGCCAATGGGAATCAGCAACATTCGAATTCATTGCAAAACAATTCATCGGATAATTCCAATCGCACTTTGCAGCAGCAAACGGGTGTGAAGAATAAAAACAAGGATTCCAACAACAACAATTCTTCTTCTCAGTTGACAGGCATTTCACAAAGTAAAAAATACGGTCAAGACAAAACCAATGGCCCATCAGGTGCAGATGGAAACGTTTTGACAAATCAAAAATCATCAGTCAATAAAAATTCCAAGAATGTCAATGGGAAAACACCTGTTGCCGCATTGCGAACGAATTCCTCTTCGCATACTTCCAACATCAACCAATCTTCCACAAAAGGCAATGGGCAAACTTCAAATCCAACGGTTGCAGTAAGTTCATCATCTTCTCATGTTTCCGACATCAACCAGACTTCCACAAAAGGGAATGGACAAACTTCCAATCCAACTGTAGGAGTAAGTTCATCGTCTTCGCATGTTTCCGATATCAATCAGACTTCCACAACGGCAAAGGGACAAACTTCGAATCCGTCTGTCGGAATGAATTCCCCTTTGTCACAACTTGCCAATCAAAAGCAATCGTCAATTTCATCGCAGGCAAATTCAGAGAACGATTCAACGCAGGATCAGGTCGCGAAAAACAATTTGTCCTCTTCACAAACAAATGCGGTTGCCAAAAAACAATTTGCAGATTCGATTGCCAACAAGACAAATTCGCATTCCACATCCTTATCCGATTCCACTTCGGGTGTTTCCGCCAACAATCAGGCTGCACAGCGACCAAGCGGAGGAAGTGTGAATTACTTTTTTGCTGAAGCGGGCATGACTTTCATTCCTGGATTTGCACCGGGTTTTCATTCCGGACGTTCATTGAATCCGGCCATCGGCGGTGGATGGTGTTTCCACGTTGGAATGAAATACAGCATGGAAGTTGGATTGCATTACACATTCATCGGTCACGCTTCCGACAGCAGCATCACTTATACAACCACAACGTATGCATTCGGTTCACAAAACCAATACACGGATGTGAGTTTGAAACGTTTGCATTATGCGTCACTTCCGGTTTCCTTCACATGGCACTTGAATGGGAAACACGCCATCACTGCCGGTGTAACCGCTAATTATCTTTTTGCAACGGAAACCCGTTGGCGCACTTATTCGCAATCCGACAATAACATCCATTCCATTTCAAAATTCGGATACGGACAAGGCATAAATCGTTTTGACGTTTTGTTGTCGGCGGGTTATACACGAACATTCGGTATGCATTGGAGTATGCGGCTTTCGGCTTACTATGGATTGATGGATATCAAAAACAACAATTGGTACGGCGTAAATAAATTCGAACGCAACAAGGGATTGCAATTTACCATCCAATATGCTTTTTGACATGCGCACGGCCCGGTTCAATTTCCTGATTTTTCTTTTCCTTGGAATATTTTTTTCCTCGTGTAAAAAGGATGATCCGCAATCGGATATCGGGACTCCAATTTTTTATGCGAAGGGAACCCTGAATAATTCGCCATTCAGTATCAATGCCGGTGTGGGAAATTATTACATGTACAGCTCCTATTCATCCGATGCATTCGACGTTTATCAATTCAACGGAAGTTTGAAAGAACAGAATTGCACTTCCTCTTGTCCGAAAAGCATGAATGTGCATATCCGCGATTACCGCACACACACAACATCAGCAACGGATATTGACACTGCCTTGGTACAGGGATTTTACAATTTTGTTTTGCCTACCTCTTCTACAACCGTGAATTTCAATTCACAGCTTTTTGCCGTTGATTCCGTTTTATCCTACTCATGGTCATTCGGTGACAATGGCACATCGACAGTTGCGAATCCGGTTCACACTTATGCAACAGCGGGAATTTATGAAGTATGTGTGTCCATGTCAGGAATGCACAACAGCCATCAAACATTCAGTTCCATTTGCGATTCGTTAAATCTTTCTTCTCCGCCTGTAGTGAATCCTGCTTTCACATTTACACCTGCGGGCGGCGATTCGCTTTTGTTTGTCGCTTCCGTTACAGGAGGAACTGCACCATACACTTATTATTGGCGTTTGGGTGATAGCAATTCTTCCACTTGCCAGAACTTTGATTACATGTATGCCTCACCGGGAACTTATACCTGTGAGGTTTATGTTACCGATGCGAACAACATTACCGGGGCCTATAAAAAAAATATCGGCACGCCTTTGTCCGATTCGAGTTATGTCAATTTCACTTGGCAACCGCAAACCACCACCGGACAGGATTTTTCAAGAGTTGTAATCGAATGGACGGATGCATCGGGAAATGTTTTCACTTCCGCCAATCCACAGCAACCGACATCGAGCACATTCCAAATTGTTTCCGTTGAAAATTTCCAATCGAATGAAAACCAACAGGCGACAAAAAAAGTGCACATGAAAGTGAATTGCGTCCTGTACAACGGAACGAACACCTTGCAGCTGCAGAACGCAGATATTGTTTTCGCTGTGGCTCATCCTTGAAATAAAAAGTGACAGGTGACAGGTGGCAAGGGTCAGGTGATGAGAAATTATTTTATTGTGTCACTTGACATTTGTCACCAAAAATGGAAAGGGGACTGACGCTGCGAAAGTCAATCCCCTTTTTGCACATTCAAGTGCTCCGACCTAACCTGTATTTGTTCGTTTCCATCATAAGACGGCTAACCATTTCGATTAGTTACAGGCGGGATGAATTATTTTTTCTTGGGTGTTTTTGCGGAATCATTTTCTTGGGGTAGGGGAGTGACAATCGGCTTTCCGTTTTCACCGACTTCCAATCCGGCACAGTCAATGCATTGCAAACCGAGATTGGTCATTTTCCATCTTCGGTCAACCATGTCATCGTCAAGCGTGTTGGAAAGATTCTCGACACTGTTCAGCAATCCGCGCAGACTGGCGGAAAGGAAAACCACCTTGCCTTTTGGAATGCGCAATTCCATGTGTACACCCTGGTCACGCCAAGGTTGATTTTCTCCCAGCGTGAAATAGGAATTGAAAGTCAACAACGAATCTTTTTGCGTCAGGTGATAAACGATCGCCTTCGCAAGTTCCAGCGCTTCACGTTTGTCGGAGCCTGATGCATATTTGTAAATGACGAGTTGGATACTGTCATTATCGGAAGGGACAATCTGCAAATCGGGATAACCGAACTTCATCCTGTCACCATCAATGCTTACGGCTTTCCACCTTCTCGCCAAATGGAAACGGCGGTTCCATTTCGAATTGTATTCATTGTTGTTCATGTCAGGATCAATGTTCACACCGAGATACAATGTGTCCGAATGCGGATTCTGCAACCAAAAATTTTCATGGATGCGTTCATCTTCCGAAAAAGCCTTTGAAATCCAGAAAATGGAAGTGATGCCAAACACGATTCCCAACAACCAAAGGCAGAGAGCCGTAATTCCAATGGCATAATGCTTCGCCGTAATCCTGAACATCATCCTGATTCCCTTGTAAATCATCATCAGGATGGGAACCCCGAATACAAGCAATACCGCAGTGACCGCAAGCGCATAATGACTGCCATCGGGGAAAAAACTTTTCAGCGTGTCCATGATTATTCTCGGAGCGAAATCAGTCAAGGCGAAAGTGGACGTGACCAATCCGATGAGAAAAAATATCCCGAAAAAAATCAGTAAGAATGAAAGCAACCTTCCCATCACACGGAATACGCCATGGAAAAATTCCTCGAATCCGTTTTGCGCCCTGTTTCTTCTTCTCCAATCGCGCGATTCGTCTCTCCATTTTTTTGCGCGCGTTTTTATTTCCTCACCGAAATTCTCTCCTTTTTTTTTGAACTCCTCGAATTCTTCCTTGATCGTTCGTGAAATGTTATTCACGTCAACAGGTTCTCCGCGCATTTCCAATTTCTCCGCTGTCGTTTCGGCTCTCGGGATAATGATCAACAATAAAATGTAGAAGAGGAATCCGGTCCCGAAAAAGAAGATGGCAATTGCGAATGCAATGCGGATCCAAACCGGATCGAGATCAAAATAATAACCGAGACCCGAACAAACTCCACCAATGACCTTGTCATCCGTATCGCGATACAACCTCCAACGGCGACGGTTCGGGTTTTGCTGAGACGATTTTTCCTCGTTGGATTTCTCTTCCTGCTTCACTTCATTTTCAGAAATAGCTTCGGGTTCACCCATGAGTGAAACCACATATTCAACATCGGCCATGACAACCACCTGTTTCGACGGACCGGTTTTCTGCTGGAGAATTTCCGCAATACGCGATTCGATGTCCATCATGATTTCATCACGGCCTTCTTCAGCCGTAAATCGGTTGCGAACCGTTTTGAGATAGTTGCCCAATCTTTCATAAGCGTCTTCTTCGATATGGAAAATGATGCCGCTGATATTTATGGTTACAGTTTTGTTCATTGCGTTGTTGTGTTGTCGTTAAAATTTTCAGTTGGAATTTTATCCTGATCGTTGTGATTATTTTTTTGTGACTTTTTTTACCGAATGAACCAGCTCTTCCCAGGTTGATTCGAGTTCATGCAGAAACCGTTCGCCTGTTTCCGTCAATCGGTAATATTTTCTCGGCGGACCGGAAGTTGATTCTTCCCATCTGTAGGAAAGCAACTCGAGATTTTTCAACCGTGTCAGGATTGGATAAAGTGTTCCTTCCACCACAACCAGTTTCGCGGTTTTCATCCGCTCAATGATTTCTGTCGGATAAGCTTCTCCATCGGAAAGAATGGAGAGGATGCAGAATTCCAACACACCTTTCCGCATCTGCGCTTTTGTGTTTTCAATATTCGTTTTTGTGTTCTCCGGATTCATATTGTTCTTTATTTTCTTTGTTGGGGTTATACCCTTATCTGGACAATGCAAAGATATATCCATACTTTGGTACTATGCAAGACATAATACTAGAATATGTTTTATTTGATTGGAAATCAGTCTAATAAAATTATAGGCGGTAGCCCAAACCCAGCGAAATATTCAGGAGGGTAACCGGAAGGGCGTAATGTTCAGGCAATTCTTGCTTTGCGAACCATTGGTTGCCATTTTCTTGCGGAGTGATGAAATGCATGTCAAAATTGTAATGGCAATAAAAATAATCGAAGATGGTTTTGATGAAAAAATGCGAATTGAAATGATAGGTTATTGATGTACCATAATTGAGTGCAAAGCCATAATTTTTTCCGATTGAGAATCCGGTGACGATATGATTGGATGCGGAATCCATCGCGACCTTTACATCGGGAAACGAAATGAATCTTGAAGAGCCGGCAGCGCAATAAAATCCGAATGAAAATTTCTTCACTGGAATTTGCGTTTCGACTTTGATCAGAAAGGAAATGTATTTGTAATAACCGGAAGAAATTGCCGAATAATTGACACCTGTTCCACCGGGGTGCGTATAAATCTGTGTTGGAGGTTGCTCGAGATATTTCAGATAACCATTTGTGTTGAATGGATTCGAACCGTAATTTGTTTTGAGTGAAACCTGACAATTCTCCTTGGGAAAATCCAATCCGAGATCAATCGTTCCCAGATATCCCTTCTGCGCGAAACCACTTGCATTGTGATAAAAATAATCGCCGTAGTTGGATGCGAAATGTTGAGTGGGAATTCCAAGACCTCCGCCGATCATCACAAATGGGCAAACTTCCTTTGCCTTGCCTTTTTTCATTGGGATCTGGGCAGAAACAAAGGAGGAAAGCGTTACAAAAAATAAAATCAGGCGAATTGTTTGTTTCATGCTTGATGATTCCAAAATCACAATGATGACAGGTTACAAAGTTAGCCAAAACCGTTGAGCGACTCCGTCGTTTGCTTATGAGAAGTGTCAGCGCAAAAGCTGATGCTCTCCGGAAAATCTTTTCAGTTACATTTGTGCTTCCATTCCAAGTGATGAATTATTCCCAACAGTTTTCACATCTTTTCAGTCTTGACGGATTGCTGAGTTTACTCACACTCACACTTCTTGAAATTGTCTTGGGAATCGACAATATCATTTTCATTTCCATTGTTGCGGGAAAAGTGCAGGACCGTTCGGATAGAAAAAGGGCACGCGCAATCGGTTTGTTTCTTGCGTTGCTTATGCGCGTAGCGCTCCTGTTCGGAATCACGTGGATCATTTCCATGGACAAGGACTTGTTTCAACTTTTCGGAAACGGATTCAGCGGGCGCGACATCATTCTTTTGTGCGGAGGTGTTTTTCTCATTGCAAAAACGACTGCTGAAATACATGAGAAAATGGAAATGGCGGGTGAGGACGAAGAGGAAGAGAAAAAGCAGAAAAAATCGGCGCCCGTATTATCCGTCATTCTGCAAATCATGTTTATCGACATCATCTTTTCTTTCGATTCGATTTTGACCGCTGTCGGAATCGTCAATGAAATAGTGATCATGATCGCCGCTGTGGTGGTGTCGATGTTCATCATGCTTTCGTTTTCGGAAAAAGTCAGTGACTTCATTGAACGGCATCCGACAATGAAAATGTTGGCACTCGCTTTCTTATTGATGATCGGATTTTTACTCATCCTAGAATCATTCAATGTGCATGTTCCGAAGCCGTATGTTTATTCCGCAATGGCATTTGCATTCCTCGTTGAATTGCTGAATATGAGATGGAGAAAAAAGGCGGCGAAGAAAAAGAATCCGAAAACCTGAGCATCCGAAATCGAAAATCAGTTCCGTATCAGCAGGTAGGAACGTGTATTCCCATTTGTCAATACACGAATGGAATAGACACCGGAAACAAGATCGCTGACATCAATTGAAGTCGAGGAAGAGGAAATTCCATTGACAGAACGTACAAGTTTACCTGTAATGTCATAAATGCAAATTGACCGTTCCTTTTGAATGTTGCCGAATTGCAATGTCACAAAATCATTTGTTGGATTGGGGTATATGCTGAAATTATCTTCCGATGTTTCTTCATTTATTCCAGACAAAGTTGAACAGGCATATTGCTCAAAATAATTGATCTGCGAAATGGTGTAGGGAAGATTGGCCAACGCGATTGTCACCGGTAAACGATTGCCGACAACTTGTGTTCCCGAAGCGAGATTGGTTGGATTGACAATAATATTCTGTTCCTGACATCCTGAAACGCCAAGCGGATTTGTCTTGACAACATAAACATCGGATCCCTGATAACCGACAGCGAGAAAGTCGAGATCATAATCCTGTTTTACACTGATGATTTCTTCTTTCGTATAGTTGTTTCCATATAAATTTGCCCATTGAGGATTTCCGTTCAAATCCGTTTTCAGCATGAATGCATCTACGGAATCCGATCCGAGGCTTCCACCTCCTGAACGTGTTCCTCCAATGAGATACCCGAGGTCACTGGTTTGTATGACTGAATTTCCAAATTCACTGCTTTGCCAAGGGAATGAAAATTCTTTTGCAAAAACCGGATTGCCGTTGAGATCTGTTTTCAATAACAGCACATCATAATCCATTTCAATATTTGCATTGGAACTGATCGAATCATAGGT
>CAYMZV010000125.1:0-11005 GCA_964394965.1 uncultured Chryseobacterium sp. | reverse complement strand
AGCGGCAGAAAAAAAGGGGCAGGGGCAGGAATAAGAAAAGCGGCAGAAAAAAAGAGGCAGGGGCAGGAATAAGAAAAGTGGCAGAAAAAAAGTGGCAGGGACAGGAATAGGAAAAGCGGCGGGAAAAGAGCAACAGGAAATAGGAAACGAATTGACAAACAAAAAAACAGATCATGAAAATTCCAGACGGTTATCAAACGCTCATGCCTTATCTCATTGTGGAAGATGCGGCGAAATTCATTGATTTCATGAAAAAGGTTTTTGCTGCGGAAGAAAAACTGCGCATTCCGAGATCGGAAAATGTGATCATGCATGCGGAAATAAAAGTGGGCGATTGTGTGATCATGCTCGCCGATGCAACAGCGGAATTCAAATCGCGTGCCGGCGGGTTTTTCATTTATGTCGAAAATGCGGATGCAACTTATGAAATGGCTTTGGAGAATGGCGCAACATCAATCATGCCACCTGCCGATCGGGAATACGGCCGCTCTTGCGGTGTGCAAGATGCTTTCGGAAATACGTGGTGGCCGACAACACCCAACTGATTTTTTTCCCGGAAAATCCATTTCAAAAACCTTCACACAAAACCCCTTTGTCATCCTGACCTCCTCTCATTAACCCCGACAATCTAGATCAAGATGCCCAGGTAAATGTTGCGTTTAAACAAGTCTTGAAACTTCACCAAACAAGAAGTCCCGCCTCTTTCGAAGCAGGACTTTTTGATGTAGGGGTCCTTTGGGGAAGGTGGTCCCGTGTTTGCCGCCCGTGTTAAAATCTATTGGTGTTTCGTTTGTTTTCCGTGTGTAAGATACGTTCAACTTTGCGGTAAGTTTTGGCGTATTAGGAAACGGTCGTTTTCGGGAGGGAATGGCATTTTCAATAATTTAACGGCCGCCTTTTACCGCTTTTTCCCTCATCTCACGGTACACCTCACCGGTTATTTCTTCTGCAAAATCACTGTATGAATTCAAAAGGTCATGCACAAAATTGCGATCGGGAAGAATTTTTACGGGGTGTGTTTCAATGATCCATTTTGTTCCAAGGCTGCGGATTTCCTCAAACGATTCCAAACTTTCAATCTTGAAATAGGTTTCTCGATTGATATATTTTCTGTAAACAGGAAATTTCATTTCAGTCATTTCATCCACATAATTGAGTATTCCTGATTTTCCCGCGTCCAATTTCGCTGCTTGATCCTCTACCCGCAGTCCATCATTTACAGTTAGATTTGCATTGGCAAGGATCAAATATAATGCCTTTGTTCCATGGACGGTTTCTTGAATAAGGTGAGTGATTTCATCTTTTCCAATTACGCGGAAATGATGGACGAACTCTGCATTGTCATGCCGAACAGGCGTGCCGGATTATTCCTCAAGAAACATCTCGCGGAAAAATCAACGAAACCGATCTGGGCGCCGGAAATTTTTCCGATCGAGGATTTCATTTGGGAACTTTCAGGTTTGCAGAAAGCGGATCAGGCCGAACAGCTTTTTGTTTTTTATTCGGTGTATCTGGAATGTGAAAAGGAAAAGGCGGAATCATTCGATGCCTTTTGCAAATGGGCCCCTACCCTGCTCAACGATTTCAACGAAGCGGATGCCTATCTCGCCGACATCGATAAATTGTTCGGGAATCTCAGCGACATCCGTGCAATCGAAAACTGGAGTTTGGGCGGAGAATCATTGACCGAATTCCAAAAACAATATTTGCATTTCTGGTCTTCCATCGGGAAATGGTATGAAATGTACCGCAAGAAATTATTGAAAAACAATCTTGCCTATCCCGGACTTGCCACACGTCTGGTGGCGGAAACCATTGGGGAACACATTTCAAAAAAGAGCTGGAAGAAAATCATTTTTGCGGGTTTCAATGCACTGAATGCCGCCGAGGAAAAAATATTTTCTGTCTTGCGCGAAAACGGGAAAGCGGATTTGCTGTGGGACGCCGACCGTTATTACCTCGAAGATGCGTCGAATGAAGCGGGAAAATTCCTCCGACAGTACCGGCAAAAATATTTCCGCCCGATCATCGGAAGCACAATTCATTTCGAACATGTGGAAGATAAATTTTCCACCGAAGAAAAAAACATCTCAGTCGTCGGAGTGGCACGAATGGTTTCGCAGGCGAAAGCCGCTTCCTATTTTTTGGATCGGCTGGATGACAAGACAAAATTTTCAACGTCGACCGCCATTGTTTTGGGTGATGAGCAATTGTTGCTTCCGCTGCTTCATGCATTGCCCGAAGATGCAAAAGACATCAACATCACCATGGGTTTTCCCTTGAGGAATACACCTGTCGCCTCTTTGGTCAACGCACTTTTTCAATTGCATGCGAATGCACAGCGTTTCAACATCCACACGCGTGAAGGCGAATTGAAATTCTACCATTCCGATCTCACCCGTTTGTTCCGTCATCCCTACATCAAGCATCTTTTTGAAACAAGCGGTCTTGTGCAACAATTGGACGATTACATTTCAAGCCACAATGTGATTTTCGCATCGATTTCACAATTGAGGAAAATGGCGGCAGGAAATGAGAACGGATTCCAACCCTTTGAAACCATTCTCCAACCTTGGGATGACACCGGCATTGCACTGAACGGAATTACAAGAATCATAGAATTGTTGAGAACCGTTTTCAGCAATGAAAAACCTGCGGGAGAAAACACAACTGCCATTTTCAATATCGAGCGTGAATATCTTTTCCAACTGCATCTCATTGTCAAGCGCGCACGTACACTGCACGGGAAATGGAAAATTGCAGGCGATTTGAAATCGTTGAATGCATTGATCAACCAACAGCTTTCCTCTTCGTCTCTTCCGTTTGTCGGCGAACCGCTTTCCGGATTGCAAATCATGGGTGTGTTGGAAACCCGAACACTGGATTTCGAAAATGTGATTTTGCTTTCCGCCAATGAGAATATTTTTCCCGGTGGAAAAGTGCAGCATACTTTCATCATGTATGACCTGCGGAAATATTTCGGATTGCCGACATGGGATGAGAAAGATGCCATTGCCGCTTATCATTTCTACCGCCTTTTGCAACGTGCGAAAAACATTTTCATGCTGTACAATACCGACACGGATATTTTCGGCAACAAGGAAAAAAGCAGGTTCGTTTCGCAAATCATTTATGAACTTCCGCGTGCAAATAAAAAAGTGAAAATCGAAGAGGTTGTGTTTGATGCGGGAATTCCCGAAGCCGCACAAATCCCCGATCCGATTTCTGTTCCGAAAACGGGAAATGTCTTGGAGAAATTAAATGAATTGGCGAAGAACGGGCTTTCACCGTCATCACTGAACAGTTACCGTTCCTGCGGGTTGCAGTTTTATTTCCATTACATAGCACATTTGCGTGAACCCGATGAGGTGGAAGAAACGATTGGCGCCGATACGCTGGGAACCATTATCCACGGGGCTTTGGAGGAATTGTACAAGCCGGCTGTTGGATTGCCGCTGTCGGTTTCGTTTTATGATGAGGCGAAAAAGAAAGTGTCGCACGTCTGTGATGGCATGTTCGCGAAACATTTTTCTGCGGAAGAAAGCGCTTACGGGAAAAACCTGCTGGCGAAAAAAATTGCGGTGCGTTACATCACCAATTATCTCGATCTGCAAAAGAAAAACTACAGGACGAGTTCGAACATTTCCGTTTTTGCACTTGAAACCAATCTGGAACATTCCATTCCCATTGACGGAAAAACAATTTTACTCAAGGGGCAAGCGGATCGGATCGACAAATCGGATCATGCGATTACACTGATAGATTACAAAACAGGAAAAGCGGAAAAAAGGGAATTGCGCGTAGAGGAATGGATTGACATTGCCGATAATCCCAACATCGGAAAAAGTTTTCAGTTGCTGATGTACGCTTGGCTTTATTCGAAAATGAATGCGATTGCGCTTCCCATTTCATCCGGCATTGTCTCCTTCCGGAAATTGTCGGATGGATTCCTGAATGTGGTAACGCCGAATGGAGATTTCATTCTTCCGGAAACACTTCGGGAATTTGAAAAGGCACTCACTGATTTATTGTCTGCATTGTTCAATGAAGAAAGTGAATTCAGTCAGACCGACGATTTGAAAATCTGCAAGCTGTGCACGTTCAGGGAAATTTGCCGGAGATGATTTTCAATCGGATAATTTCTTCCCGATGAAGAAGTTGTATTCCCATGAAAAATCAAACCAGCACATCGTGGTTGTATAATCAATATCCCATTCATGAACGCCATTCTTTTCCCCATCATAAATGCTGATCACCTTGCTTGACCAATCCAACGGTTGCTCGATTTTGTAATCGGTCGCGGGAATTATTTTCAGCAAGCCTTCATCCTTAAGCAGGAATTTGATTTTACTAGCAATGGAATTCTTCAATGAATCATTGTCAAGATCATCCGTTTCGTTGGGCTTCATGAGCGGAAACAACTTTTCCTTGACACCACAGAGAACAAGATCAAGCGAAAAATATCCCGAACCATCATTGCAAATTCCCCTTGCCACCCAGATACCTTTCGGGGATTTTCCCAAGACAAGAAAAAAACCGCATTGTTTTTGACTGTTCCATTCCTCCATGCATTTCAGCAAATAATCGGAGGGAGATTGTTGAATCGAATCCCTTGTGAAAACCATCACCGCATTACCACAGGCCCCGATATTGACCGACTTATAATCATTCTGCCTTGCCGTGTCGCCATCAATTGTATCACGGGAAAAAAAATTTTTTGCAAACGATTTTCCATTCCCGTTTTTTCCTAAAGATGAAATCGTCACATACGAATCACTTTCACAATTGGAAACATTTTTCCCACTTCCCAATGAAAAGGAAAAAGCCAATACCGTCAGAAAGTAAAAAGCAGAATTCATGTTGCAAGATAATTAGATTCGCCATCGGTCAGAGACACAAGCATTGGCATGCACCGTGACCGGTGCAATATATCACTGCCACACACATGCATTCGCCCTTGCGCGAGCCGGAAAAGAAGAATTTACCTCCCAACCTGAATTTTTTTGCAGCATGAAAACGATAACTTTACACAATGGGTTATCGCAGTCTTGAGCAATGCATTCTTGACCTTGAAAAGCATGGACATCTTGTGCGTGTCAAAGAGGAAGTGGATGGCAATCTGGAAATGGCGGCAATTCATTTGCGCGTGCATGAGGCGGGTGGACCGGCGTTGCTTTTTGAAAATGTGAAGGATTGCAAGTTTCGCGCAGCATCCAATTTATTCGGCACAAAAGAACGTGCGCAATTCATTTTCCGTGATACGATTGAAACGGTAAAAAGAATTGTTGAATTGAAATCCGATCCCATGCAGGCGTTGCGTCATCCGTTTGCGAATGCGGGTGTGGGAATAAAATCGTTGAAGGCATTTCCGAAAAAAGCGAAATTTTCCTTTCCTGTTTTGGAAAATGAAATGAAAATTTCCGGGTTGCCGCAAATCAGGCATTGGCCCGATGACGGTGGCGCATTCATTACACTTCCGATTGTTTATACCGAAGACATGGATCAACCGGGAATCATGCATTCGAATTTGGGAATGTACCGCATTCAATTGAGTGGCAATGATTATGTGCGTGACAAGGAAATCGGTTTGCATTATCAGTTGCACCGCGGAATAGGAATCCACCAAACAAAAGCGAATAAAAAAAACCTGCCGCTCAAAGTTTCCATTTTTGTCGGTGGCCCTCCTTCACTTTCTTTTGCCGCCGTGATGCCTTTGCCCGAAGGGATTTCAGAATTGACATTTGCAGGAATTTTGGGTAACCGAAAAGTGCGTTACACTTATCGTGATGGATTTTTCATTGCCACCGAATCCGATTTTGTGATTACCGGCGAAGTTCATCCGAACGAAAATAAAATGGAAGGTCCATTCGGCGACCATTTCGGTTATTACAGTTTGCGTCACAATTTTCCGGTGATGCGCGTGCATAAGGTGTGGCACAAAAAAAATGCGATCTGGCCGTTTACCGTTGTCGGTCGTCCGCCACAGGAGGATACCAGTTTCGGTTGGCTCGTGCATGAACTTGCGGGCGCAGGATTGCAAGATGAAATTCCGGGATTGAAGTCGGTGAATGCGGTTGATGCTGCAGGCGTGCATCCGTTGCTGTTGGCGATTGGAAGTGAACGTTACACACCATATCTGAAAGAAAAACATCCGGCGGAAATATTGACGATTGCGAATCACATTCTCGGAAGCGGACAACTTTCATTGGCAAAATATCTTTTCATAGCTGCACATGAAGACCGACCGGATTTGGATGTGAATGACATTCCCGATTTTTTCCGTCACGTCCTCGAGCGAATTGATTTGAAACGCGACCTGCATTTTTATACCAACACCAGCATTGATACGCTTGATTACAGCGGCACGGGATTGAATGCGGGATCGAAATTGGTGCTGGCTGCTGCGGGAGAAAAAATACGTGAATTGAAATCTGAAATTCCTGAATTGGATTTACCCAATGGTTTTGCAAATCCCAAAGTTGTGTTACCGGGAATCATTGCCATTTCATCGCCCAATTATTCTTCATCTGAAAATGCCGAAAGGGAAATCGGGAATTTCTGCGATGCACTTTCACCGCAATCCGAAAAGCTTTCCGGATTTCCATTGTTGGTTTTATGTGACGATGCTTCTTTCGTTGCGCAGACGCTGAATAATTTCCTGTGGGTGACATTTACCAGAAGCAATCCCGCCAATGATTGTTATGGCGTGAATTCCTTTACCCGAAACAAGCATTGGGGTTGCACCGGACCATTTATCATTGACGCACGTTCAAAAACACATCATGCGCCGCCACTTGAAAAAGACGGGACAATAGAAAAGAAGATTGACCGTTTATTTGTCAATGGCGGTTCGCTTGCCCGAATAAAATAACGGGGACAGATTCCAAATAACAGAAAAACAAGTTCCAAAAAAAAGGAAGACTCTTCAACGTTTTCATTTGGAACCTGAGATTTGGAATCTGAAATCTGCTTTTCCCCCGGAAAAGCCTGTATCTTTTTCCCGCTTCGGGTATTATTATGGAAAAGGGGAAGGAAGTGAATCCTATTAACAAAGTTTATTCAAAAATCACCGATTGCGCATCAATAATTCCCAATCCGTTAATTAACTTAGATGAAACAATATTCATTTTCCCCCCGCCCAAGGCTTATGAAAAAACTACTTTCCACATTCCTGCCGCTCTTCATTTGTGGAGTCGCGTTTTCACAATCGTATGCTCCGCTTGAACCGCATGGAAAACTCCCTGACTATTTCTATTATCCGAGCCATAAAACGGTAGATGCACAAATTGCGCAAAGGGATTCGAAAGGCGATTTTGTGGATCAGCAGGAACAGGATTTCATGCGGGAAATGAGTTATTTTTCCCAGCAGCGAATGCTTTCCGGACTTGTCCTTTTCAATGATTCATTGAGTGATTATATCAGCAAAGTGGCAGCGGTCTTATTGAGGAATGATACCGCCACATTGCATCAGCTTCATTTTTACGCTTACAAATCGCCCGATCCGAATGCATTCACTTCCTCGACAGGAACAATTTTGGTAACTGTCGGTTTGTTGGCGCAATTGGACAATGAGGCGCAACTCGCTTACATCCTTTCGCATGAGATTACACATTACCGTGAGAAACACATGCTGAAAGGTTATCTCAATCGCGAGGAATTGAAAAACAATGAGGATGGAACGCCCACCTATGAATTGCTTTCCTCCTATTATTCCTACAATCAGGAACAGGAACTCGAAGCGGATGCACTCGGATTCGAGTTGTACAAGGATTCGCCTTACAGTGCAAAAGAGGCGCTCCGTTCATTCGATGTTTTGGAATATTGTGATTTGCCGTTTGATGACGTTCCGTTCGACACTTTATTTTTCAATCACGATTACCTGAAAATTCCGGTTGGTTATTACCTGACCAAAGTGGATCCGATTTATGATGACGACAATTATGAGGATCGCAACAGTACACACCCGAATGTGCGCAAGCGCAGAATGGCGTTGATGACGGAGATGGATACGATAAAGGATTCCAACACCAAATTATATGTCGTTTCAAAAGATGAATTCCTGAAAATCCGTGAGACTTCCCGTTATGAGATCTGTCGGCTGTACATGATTGACCGTTCCTATCCTGAAGCGATTTATTGTGCGTACATGATGTTGAAAAGGCATCCGAATGATTTGTATCTCGAAAAAATAATCGGTCGCTCACTGTATGAACTCGCCGCTTACAATCAGGATGGAAGTGACGGTGACGATTATTACAATCCCTATATGTTTTCGGATTATGAATCGAATACGGGCGGAAGATTTTCCATCCTTGACCGTGGCGGTTATTATCGCGTTCCCGATTACAAGGATTATCCCGGACAGCAACAACAATTGTTTCACCTCTTCCATTCGCTTGGTCCGGATGAATTGACGGTGCTTGCTCTTTCCTACAATTGGAATTTGCACAAGACCGATCCGGGTGACACTTTCCAGACTTCACTTTGCGATTCGCTTTTTTCCATGCTGGTGAACAATCAGAATTTGCATTACAGTTATTTCTCCACCATTTCCCCCGACTCTGCAAGAAGCGCCTTGAAAAAAGATTCGCTGCAGCGCGTAACGGAAACGGGTGAATCGGGCGAATCAAAATATTCGCGCATCGACAAATTCAAGTTGGATGATGACAAGGAACGTTTTACAAAATTCGCTTTCGTGGAAAACCTGAAAGACTCTGAATTTGTACGTCAGTTCAAATATTACACGAACAACCGCTCAAGCCTCGTGGATGGTGGCAGTTATACGGATTGGTATGGTGATGATGAAACGAAATCGGAAAGAAAGCAGGATGCCGCTGATGAAAAAATGTATGGCATGGGAATACAGAAAGTGATTGTGGTGAATCCCGATTATGAAAAATACAACCAGAAAGTGCGCGGTGAAGATGCTGAGCAGGATTATACGGTGAGTGAAGAGGGACAGCAACAGCTTGGAAATTTAATCAAGGCCAATGCCGCCAACGCAGGTTTGCAATGTGTGATGATGAATCCGTTCATGATGGATTCGCTCGACGGCGATACATTTTCCGATCTGGCGGTTTTGAACGAATGGTTTTATGAACGCATCCAACTCGGATCAACGGATTATATCGCAGCGATGAACAATGAAGCGCAAGTGGATTCGCTCATTAAAAAATACGGGACGCAATATGTGATGTTTACAATGGTGGAAAGTGATGCCTACAAAAAAATACAACATCCATTCTGGTTCGGTGTTTCCTGCCTTGCCATTGTTCCCGCCGTTCGCGCTTTCATTCCAAGAAATGAAGTGAGCTACGACAATGTGATCCTCGATTTGAAAACCGGCAAAGTGGTGAACATCGATCATGTGAAAATGAAAAAGGGAAAGGAGTGGGAAAACACAGATGCGTATTACAAAAAACTGTGTGGGAAAATGCATCGCCCGAAAAAACCGAACACAGATGGAAAGCCGGTAAGTGATGCGGAAAGAGGAATGTAAATTCTGAAGCGGGCAATCAAAAAAAAATTCATGATTTTCGATTGCCGATTTTCGATTAAAAAAATCGGCAATTCCCTTTAGAGTAAAATTCCCACTCCGAAGAACACGGAAAAATATTCCTTGTTCAGCAAACGGTTGTAAAGGAATTTGTCAAACGCTTTTGTTTCGCCGTCTGGATTCACTCCGCTTTGTTTGCTCACTTCATAAAGCGGTGCGCCGAAACGGATTCCGGTATTTCCAACAATGCGGTTCCAGAAAACCATTTGTGTTCCCCAAGCGACATGCGCCATCAATTGATTGGAATTTTTCGGAAGCATGGATGTTTCCTTGTTGATGACATACAGATCATCCGATCCGGCAACAAAAGTGTTCATCGCATAACTCAAACCGATATCCCAGAATTTCCCGATCGGTGCAATTCCTCCCCTGTCTTTCCTGAAAGTGCGCATCGTCAATCCGAATTGTTTTCCTTTCACGCGATCGCTTTTTACAAAATTCCCATCGTACAATTGATTTCCGCCGAGCGACCAGAAATTGCAATCCACACCGATTTGTGTACGGCGACTGACAATCACATGCAGGTTTCCCCCGTATTGGAAATTATACATCGTGAAAAAATCTTTCACGGAAGTGTAGAACGGTGAATATGCAAATTCCCCTCCGACAATTATCCGTTCACCAAGATATCCTCCGGTTCCGGGAGTTGCATGGACAAATGCAGCGGAAAAAAGAAGTGCGAAAACTATAAAATGCTTTTTCATTATTTGACTTTTTTCGGGAGTGTGAGTTGACGCATGAGATCGAATACATGCAAGCGCATGCGTGAATCGGTAGGACGCTGATTGGTCATGGTGGTTTTCTGTACAAAAACGGGCTTGCCGGTTGTCACGTCATAAATGATGGCGATGTAATACACATCCTGTTTCGGTGTGAATAGATGATACAGCACATGTGGTGCAAGTGGAAGTGCGGCAAGACTGAGAATGCGGAAAAAAGTTCCTGTGCGTTTTGACGTGTAGGTCAAATACGCCGACCACATAAAATATTTCGTCCCGTATTTTGCAGCCATATCCTTCATCGAACTTTGCGGATAAGGAAGAATCTGATTGTCGCCATAATCCTGACGTTGATTGAACCATTCACTTGCCGTCATCAAATCATTGAAGCGGGCCACACCTGTTGTATCCAAACCGCTTTCATCGAGAAACTGCAAATCGAGTTTGCATTGCCCTGCACTTCCTTTCATTTCATTGATCAGCTTATCACGGTTTTCCAATGACTTCATCACATCCACATCATAATTCTCGTTCCTGTTATCATAAGCGATGCAAATCGGATTGACGGCAACCACTTTCGTTAATCCTTGCGGACCATAAAAACTTTCCTTGTCGGCGAGTTTCAATTGCTTTTGCTCTCTCGAACTTTTTTCATCCCAAAGCGAATCGTCGAGCTGAATACTGTCGGCGTACATACCGGCGCTGCGGAACATTTGCACAAAACCCGAAT
>CAYMZV010000124.1:9300-11116 GCA_964394965.1 uncultured Chryseobacterium sp. | reverse complement strand
TGCATTCCAATATTATCTGGATCACTTCAACCATGGCCGTCCGATAATCATTGCGGGACACAGTCAGGGATCTTTTCACGCACAAAGATTATTGAAGGATTTTTTTGACAATGATCCCAAGCTGAAAAAATTGTTGGTTGCTGCCTATCTCATTGGAGGAAATACCGGTGAGAACAGTTTCACGACGTTGGTTCCCTGCGATTCCTCTTCCGAAACCGGATGTTACGTGGCATGGCACACGCGTGCGTATGGAACCAAATTCAATCAACCGCTTAAAAACAGGATCAATGCACCGGGATATGAAAACTGCAATAATTATGTTTGTGTAAATCCTCTCACTTGGAAACGCGATACCACGTATGCACCCGCGTCACTTAATCTTGGATCGGTTCCTTCCTCATTCAATCGGATTGACAAAGGTGTTGATGCAAAGATTTCTCCGCAAAAAATCATTTGGTCACATCCTCCTTTCAAAACAGGATATCCCGCAGGAAGCAATTATCATGTGGCGGATTATTCCCTCTTTTACATGAATATCCGTGCGAATGTGGAAGAGCGTTGTGAAAAATACCTGAAGCGGAATTCCATTGGCAAATGACATTCATGGAATAAATCAGCGACAATCATTTTCAATCGCTGTGTGAAAAACAAAACAGCCAGATCATCCTTTCCCTTTTATTCAGGAATACGAATGTGCGGTCGGAACAACTGTGAATGTCGAACCACTTTCCCCACGGATAAAAAGACTGGAAACAAATCACATTGTCAAGATCGTTTTCAAAAAGGTGTTTCATGAAATCAATGCTGATTTCACGCGCCCTTTCGGCAGTATTGTGTTTATAGAAAAAATCATACATGCCATAACGATAAAGATAGGAACTGAGTTCGCCCTCGATTTGAAATGAATCCAGGTAATGGAATTCGCTTTTCTCCAGCGCATTTTGCAATTCGGTTTCGTCTTCATGAAACTCTTTGAGGAAATCCCTGATCCCTGTTTTGACAAATAAATGCGTAATGAATTTATTGCCGAGTGCAGGCAAATAATGAACAAATGAAAGCAACCTTTCGAATTCCGCATCACTTCGGTATTCAAACATTTTCCCGCAAATCCCATCGGGCATTCCGCTGTTGTTGCAATACTTTTTTATTTCCACCAGATATTCAAACTCAATCTCACTTTCCATTTCCAGTCCAGATACAATAAGTTGATTCCATGTAATGGAAAAATCCTTGTCAATGTCATGCGGATTATCGGCGGATATTGGAAGCGGTTTCATTTTATTTTTACGTGGGTCCTACACATTCAGTTTTTCTTCGTGATTGCGCGCATCGGATAAATCTCAATCGTATTCAATCCCGCCTTGACGGATGGATCATTCACTTGGATTTCCCGGACAAGATTTTCGTCATCCACTTCCAAAACACCCATTCCATAAGGTCCTTTCGAATCCATTACCGGTCCATACACAATGACAATCCCCTGATTCAAAAGTCCGTTCCAATACACGATGTGTTCCTGCATTATTTTCCGTTCCTCATCAGACATGTCCATTGCAAAAGTGGGACGTGGTGGAATCAGCTTGAGGAAGAATTGTTTTTTTTCCTGGCTCATGTTTTTTGTTTGTTTGAATGGTTTGACGGTTGAGAATTAATTTTTAATCTGCTCTATCAATTCAAGTCTTTTTACAATCGACTCCATTGGCAAAATGGTCCCCGGCGATAAAACCGCATTCGCACCGATCTTGCAATGGTCTCCTAACAGCGCACCGAATTTTTCAATTCCCGTATCGATTTTTTCCGAATCATAAAATGCGAA
>CAYMZV010000124.1:0-9290 GCA_964394965.1 uncultured Chryseobacterium sp. | reverse complement strand
GATCCGTTTGTCTTTTCTTTCGTTGTAATGATTGGCAATGACAGCACCTGCTTCGATGTTGACATGATTTCCAATTATACTGTCGCCTATAAAATTGAAATGTGCAAGTGAGGTGTTGGAAAAAATGAGACTGTTCTTGATTTCGCATCCAGGGCCGACTGTAACCGATTCATCGAGAAAAACGCAATCGCGCAAATAAACATTCGCCGCTACGAAACAATTTTTGGAAATGATTATGGGACCTTTCAGAATTGCACCTTCCTCCACGGTTGCCGATTCATGAATGCAGATATTCCCTTTCCTGAAATAATTTTCACCCGATTTCGAAATGGCAAATTCCAAAACCGTTGAAAGATTGGCTGTTATTTCCCAGGGAAAACGGTTTCTCTCTTCAGGAAACTGTTTTGTAAAATTCAAAATGAAATTTTCCGGTTGCAGCATACAATTTGAAATTAGTCCAAAATACGGATTTCCCTTTTCTCTGTTTTGAGCCGAATAATAATTGCCACAATCCACTTCTTCCCTCTCAAATCACCTTATCTTTGCACTTTATTTTCCAGAGCAAAAATGTCCGACATCCATACTCTTCCTCCCATTGCCGAAAGTGAAAACGAAACACTGGAAGTTCTTGGTGCACGTGTACACAACCTGAAAGACATCAATGTTTCCATTCCCAGGAATAAATTGGTAGTCATTACCGGTCTCAGCGGAAGCGGGAAATCATCGCTTGCTTTCGATACAATTTATGCGGAAGGTCAACGGCGTTACATTGAAACCTTTTCCGCTTACGCACGGCAATTTCTCGGCGATCTCGAACGGCCTGATGTAGATAAGATCACCGGACTTTCTCCCGTTATTTCCATTGAGCAAAAAACTGTCAATAAAAATCCGCGTTCAACAGTTGGCACGATCACCGAGATCTATGATTTTCTCCGACTGCTTTATGCACGTGCATCCGATGCGTACTCGTATGTGACGGGAGAAAAAATGGTTCGCTATACCGATGACCAGATTCTTGAATTGATTCTTTCCAGTTATCAAGGGAAAAAAGTCTTGTTGCTCGCTCCGGTCGTAAAGGGAAGAAAAGGACACTACCGTGAATTGTTCGAGCAAATCCGCAAGCAGGGATTCCTGCGCGCACGTGTGGACGGAGAATTGCTTGAGCTCACAACCAGAATCCAGCTTGACCGTTACAAAGTCCATGACATCGAAATTGTCATTGACAGAATTGCCGTTTCAACCGATGACCGTCAACGCATTTCCGAATCTGTGAAATTGGCGTTGAAACATGGCAAAGGCACAATGATGGTTGCGATTGCCAATGAAAAAGGGAAAAGCAATTCCGAAGAGACACGGCATTTTTCCCGCCATTTGATGTGTCCGACTTCCGGAATTTCATACGATGACCCTGCACCGAATATTTTTTCTTTCAACTCCCCGTATGGCGCCTGTCCGAAATGCAATGGCCTCGGACACATTCTCGAAATCGACATTGACAAGATAATCCCGAATAAATCGAAAAGCATCAAGTCGGGCGCGATTGTTCCGATTGGTGAATACCGCAGCAGTTGGATTTTCAAACAACTCGATGCAATTGCCGATAAATACAAATTCAAACTTTCAGAACCCGTAAAGGATATTCCCGAAGATGCGCTCAATGCGATTCTTTATGGAACGGATGAAATGCTGAAAGTGAAAAATGATTCAAACGGTGCGGGAACGAGTTATGCATTGTCGTTTGAAGGTGTCGTCAATTTTCTCGCGCGACAGGAACAGGAAGGCGCAGCCGGCGTGCAGAAGTGGGCGCAGGAATTCATGAATGAAGCGCTTTGTCCGAAGTGCAAAGGAACACGATTGAAAAAAGAATCATTGTATTTCCGCGTGAATGAAAAAAACATTTCCGAAATCTCGGCCATGTCATTGAGTGAAATGCAGATTTTCATGACCGGATTGGAAGAGAGAATCAGTGAACGTCACCGCACAATAGGAACGGAAGTGTTGAAGGAAATCAGAAACCGGTTGCAATTTCTGTTGGATGTCGGTCTGGATTATTTATCCATCGACAGGTCTTCGCGTTCACTTTCGGGAGGGGAAGCGCAACGCATCCGACTCGCCACACAAATCGGTTCGCAGCTCGTCGGCGTGTTGTACATTCTCGATGAGCCAAGTATCGGTTTGCATCAACGCGACAATGTGCGATTGATCCATGCACTGAAAGATTTGCGTGACATCGGCAACTCGGTGATTGTTGTGGAGCACGATAAGGAAATGATTCTCGCTGCCGATCATGTCATTGACATTGGTCCGCGCGCAGGTGTGCACGGTGGACATGTGGTGGCGGAAGGAACGCCCGATGAGTTGTTGAAATTCAACACGCTCACTTCGGATTACATTACAGGAAAAAAACAAATCGCGATTCCGACTTCACGCAGAAAGGGAAATGGAAAATCAATTGTGCTTGACGGATGCACCGGGCATAACCTGAAAAATGTAACGATTGAATTACCGCTTGGAAAATTCCTTTGCGTAACGGGTGTCAGCGGCAGTGGAAAATCTTCGCTCATCAACGAAACCCTTTATCCGATTCTCTCCCATCATTTTTTCCGCAGCCAGCGTAAACCTATTCCCTACCGGAAAATACATGGTCTCGAACACATTGACAAAGTAATCGAGATTGACCAATCGCCGATTGGAAGAACTCCGCGATCGAATCCTGCAACATACACCAATGTTTTTTCCGATATCCGTTTGCTTTTTTCAGAATTGCAGGAAGCGAAAATCCGCGGTTACAAGCCGGGCCGTTTTTCATTCAATGTAAAAGGCGGGCGATGCGAAACCTGTCAGGGAGCGGGATTGAGAACGATTGAAATGAATTTCCTTCCCGATGTTTATGTGTTGTGCGAAACCTGCAATGGAAAAAGATACAATCGGGAAACGCTGGAAGTGCGTTACAAGGGAAAAAGCATCAGCGATGTTTTGGCGATGACGATTGACAGTGCGGTGGAATTTTTCGAATACCATCCATCCATTCTGTTGCGTGTGAAAGCCATGCAGGATGTCGGTTTGGGATACATCACACTCGGACAGCAGAGCACAACTCTTTCGGGAGGTGAAGCGCAACGTGTGAAACTCGCTACGGAACTCGCACGCAAACAAACGGGAAACACATTGTACATTCTGGATGAGCCGACAACCGGTTTGCATTTCGAAGACATCAGGATTCTGCTGGAAGTATTGGACAAATTGGTGGATCAGGGAAATACGGTACTTGTGATAGAACACAACATGGACATTATCAAAGTTGCCGATCACATCATTGATTTGGGACCGGAGGGCGGAATCGGCGGAGGTCAAATCCTTGCGATTGGAACACCGGAACAAGTGGCGAAGAACACAAAAAGTTTTACTGCGAAATTCCTGAAAGAGGAATTGGAAGCATTTGTAGTTTCGCGATAAGAATATGTTTTTACATGGAATTGTTTCCGGAAAATATCAAAGTCGCCAAAGGGAAAATCTCTTTCATCGGCATTCCTTCATTTGCGCAATCGGCAGGAGAATTCCCCATTTGCATTTGGTTTGAGGATATCCTTTGGGAAAACCAACAGTCAGAACTTTTTCTCGGATTTTCCATTGATGCGGGATTTGAATCGCCCGAAACTGTAATCGATCCGTTTTCATATCTGGAAAATAATTTCAGGTTGCTTCATGGCAATACCGAAATCATTCGTGACGAAGATAATTCGGTTTATTTCGGACACCGGCACAACATGATCTCCGTTGAGAAAATCAATTTCGGAAATATCCGGAATGGTTTCATTGAAACAAGTGTTGAGCTTTATTTCGATCTCGAGTCGGAACGTGTTGGAAAAAGTTTCACAAAAAACATTAATCTTCAATTGGAAATAAAAACAAACCCGGAAGAATTGACTTTCGCATGAAACAATCCATTCCTCAATCTCGTTATAGAACCGAATCAACCCGCAATGTAAACTCCTTCCCTCCCCAAAAACGGTCCACCGTTTGCACAGTTTGAAAATAAAATCCCTGCAAACCCAATTACCCGATTACCTATTCACTGAACTTATGACTAACGAAGATAAAATCCGGCGCGCCTTTGCGGAAAAAGATTGGCATGAAATAAAAGCCGGCGACTCTTGGCAGATATTCAAAATCATGTCCGAATTTGTGGAAGGTTTTGAAAAGATGGCGAAGATCGGACCATGCGTTTCCGTTTTCGGATCTGCAAGGACAAAACCTGAAAACAAATATTACAAACTCGCCGAAGAGATTTCCGAAAAACTTTGCAAGGAAGGTTATGGTGTCATTTCGGGTGGCGGTCCAGGAATCATGGAAGCGGCAAACAAAGGGGCGCAAACTGGAAAGGGGAAATCTGTCGGACTGAATATCCGTCTTCCATTCGAGCAATACGCCAACAAATATGTTGACTTCGATAAACTCGTCACATTCGATTATTTTTTTGTGCGCAAAACAATTTTCCTGAAATATTCGCAAGGATTCATTGCAATGCCCGGAGGATTCGGAACATTGGATGAATTATTCGAGGCGCTTACACTTGTGCAGACTTCCAAGATCGCAAACTTTCCGGTGATATTGGTGGGTTCCGATTATTGGGGTGGATTGGTCGATTGGATCAAACAAACGATGCTTGCAAAAGAACACAACCTAAACGAAAGCGATCTCCAACTTTTCCATGTTGTGGATACTGCGGATGAAGCGGTGAAGATCATCAATGATTTTTATTCTCAATATATGCTGAAACCGAATTTCTAAAAAACATTTTCAATACTTCAAGCCCTTTCATTCGAGAAATGAAAGGGCTTTTCAATTTCAACATTCCAATGTTAACAAGTGCGGCATGTATTAAATGTCATTGACATACCCGTAAACGCCAGTGTTTACAAGGCTTTCACAACATCAGCCCTACTCTTCATTAACAAAATGGTGTTTGTAAGTCCATTTGCATATAAGGTATGCCCCTGATTGCTTCGAATAGTTTTGCTTCAATCCGTCGAAAACCTGCGTTGGTCGAAAACGGAATGACAAAAAAAAATCCATGAAGCAAACACGATTGAGTCTTATCGCATTGTTTTTGTCCGCAGGAATTATTGCGAAAGCCCAATCGACTTCTTCCGATTCGACCGCTTCACGCGGGGAACTTCCGCTCGTAAGTGCAGGATATGGTCTCACACTTTTTTCCGGTGATGTTGGAAAAACGAATAAATCGGGTGGCGCTTACCGTTCGGCTTTGCGTTTTGGTGTGGAAGAGCGATTCAACAATTGGATCGGCGCAGAAGCATTTGTGAATTCGGGGAAACTTTCAATGAGTGAAAGAAGCACCACACTCAATCGGAATTTCCAATCGAAATTTTTGTTTGCGGGAGTGAATGCCGTATTCTATTTCGACAATGGCGTAATCATGAAACGCAATTCTCCATTCGCGCCTTTTCTTACTGCGGGTTTCGGATGGATGAGTTTTGATCCGTATGGTGACCTGAAAGACAAGAATGACAGCACCTATAATTATTGGTCTGACGGTTCCATTCACAGTGCACCGCAAAATGCACCGAATGCAAGCTCATCCATTTTGTTGACACGCGATTATACGTATGAAACCAGATTGACCGATCCTCTTGTGAATTACAAACGGTCAACATTCGGTGTGCCGCTTGGCGTTGGATTCCGTTGGAGATTCGGTGAGCACGTGGGTGTTGATGTCCAGGCAAATTATTTTTTCACTTTCAGCGACTACATAGACAATGTAAAAGACGGATCGAATGATAAATTCTGGTGGATAGGTGGATCCATTTATTACAAGATCGGAAAAACTGCAAATGAAAAAGATGAAAGCGCGCAGATGAAAGAGTTGATGAAGGAAGACAATGACAAGGATGGTGTTGCCGATATCAATGACCAATGTGAAGGAACTCCCGCAGGCGTGAAGGTGGATCGCAACGGTTGTCCGCTGGATGGTGATGGCGATGGCGTTCCTGATTATCTCGACAAGGAATTGAAAACAAAAAAGGGTTCAACGGTGGATGAAAACGGTGTAGCGCTCGATTTCGCACAAATACGTGAAAGGGCTGTTCGCGATTCCATCAACGAAGCACAAAAGGATTCTTTCAATCTGCATCCATCCGAACAGACTTTACAGCAGGGAAACAAGGACATCGTAAAAAAATCGGGAGCGGATTGCATTCCTGAAGAATTCCGTGCTGCGGATATCAATAAGGATTGTGTCATTACAGCCGATGAAATAAATACCGTCATCGATAATTTCTTTGACGGTGTTGGCAATTGGAGTGCAGACAGCATCAATCGCCTCATCGATTATTTCTTTGACCAATAAAAAAACAAATACAAACGGAAATCTATGATCCGATCATTCGTCATCGTTGTCAATCTTTTCATCGTAATGATTTTGAAACTCATTTCCGATGGACCTACCGCTGAAGTGAAAGCGCCTTCGTCTGTAAAGGCAGGCGAATCTTTTTTGGTTGAAGTCACCATTCATACGAACGGTGACAGTGCTTTCATGCGTTATTCAATGGAATTGCCTGCGGGATGGACAGCCGAACAAGCGCAAAATGATGGAGGCTCTTATAAGTTCGACAAGCAGAATGTGAAAATCCTTTGGTCGACAGTGGGTGGAAAACCCGAATTGAAAATTTCCTATCGCGTGAATGTGCCTGCAGATGCGAGCGGAGACATTTCACTTCCCTGCAAAATTTCACATCCTGTCAACAACCTTCCGGCAAATGTCGATCTCGATCCCGTAAAAATTTCTGTAATGGCAGGCTCGGCAGGTTCAACTTATGCTGCAACACATAATGTTCCCGATTCCACAGCAAAACCCGCTGCCGAAATATCAATCGAACGTTCCGTTCCAACTGAGCCTGTTACTGGAGAATTCATTGTCAGCCTTGCCATCCACAAAGACGATCTCACCAGTTTCGGAAAAGTGGAAGACACTCTTCCTTCCGGATTTACAGCAACACTTTTGAAAAGCGACGGCTCCGATTTCAAGTTTGAAAACGGTGTGGTCCGATTTGGATGGTATGCGGGGATGCCGAAAAAAACAACTCTCAATGTACAATACAAAGTCACGGTTTCCCCCGACATGAACGGCAATCAAACCATTTCCGGACATTTTTCCTATGTGGAAAATGAAAAAGGAAAAGTTGTGAATACCTCAACCTCGATCGTCAACATAAAAGAAAAGGAAGTTGTTGCACAAAATACAACCGACAATTCCACCAATAATTCCACAACCTCTTCGGACAAATCAACAGAAAAAGTCGTTGACAACTCCGGAAATAATCCCAACACAAATCCCACAGATAAAACGGCAGACAATTCTGCAAACACTTCCGCAACAAATTCGGACAAAACAACCACCGATAAAACAGCGGACAATTCGTCAAGTAATCCCTCTTCAAATTCCGATAAAACAACTGTTGCAAGTTCCTCCGACAATTCCGGAAACAATTCTTCCTCCAATTCGAACAGCAAACCAGATACAGCCGCTTCAACCGATAATTCTTCCCGCTCCATTGCAAAAGCTGCCGGCACTGTCATTTTCAGTGTGCAGATCGCGGCGATGACAAGACAGGTTCCTGTTTCCTATTACAAAAACACGTTTAACATTTCAGGAACAATCAATACGGAACAGGATAACGGTTTGAATAAATATACAACAGGTTCTTTCGGCACTTACCAGGAGGCCCGCGATCATCGCAACGACATTCGCGGCAAGGGAGTGAATGATGCTTTTGTAACCGCCTACAACGGCGGAAAAAGAATCACGGTGCAGGAAGCCTTGATGATTACCAGTCAGAAATGGGTTCTCTAAATTCTCTAATAGGCTGTGTCTTCAATCTTGCTAAATTTGTATGATGAGCCGATTGTTGCTATTTCTCCTGATTCCATTGGGAATTCTTTATCCCAATTCAGCGATCAAAGCGCAGTCGGCTGACTCTTCCCAAACACTTTCCTACACACCTGCGGACACAACACAAAAAACTCCGCCACCTTTTGTTTTCAAACCAACATTAGGTCTTGGAACAGGATTGCTTTCCTATTATGGCGATTTGTATCAGAAACATGTTGTCAATCCCGAAGTCAGCCGCATCGGATATGAGTTGAGTTTGAATCAAAAGATCAATCCCTATTTGCGATTCGGTTTTTACACGATGTTTGGAAAATTGGGCGCGAATGAAAGGTTGGGATCACGCAATTTGAATTTTGAATCTCAGATAAGGGTCGGTGGCGCTCACTTGGAATATAATTTCGAGAATTTCATTCCTGCATCACATAATATCCATCCATGGATTTCTGTTGGATTCGAATCATTTGAATTCCTTACGAAGACCGATTTGTTTGATGCGAATGGGAACAGGTATTATTATTGGTCGGATGGCTCCATTCACAACATGGCGCAGAATGATCCGAACGCGGCACACTCCTCTTTTCTTGTACGTGACTACACTTATGAAACCGATGTGCGGCAAATGAATCTGGATGGATTCGGGAAATATCCTGAACGTTCTTTTGCTGTTCCGATCGGTGTCGGATTCCTGATGCAATTGACACCGAGATGGGATGTGAAAATCGGAACAACGATTCATTTCAGTTTCACGGATTATATCGATGGTGTTACCGCAAACAGTGTGGGCGACAGAAAAGGAACTCCCGGCAATGACAATTTCCTTTTCACTTCTTTCTCGTTGCGATACAATCTTACCGGACCATCCGAAACAATTGATTCATCAGGCAATGATCCGTTCAAGGATGTGGATTATTATGCATTGGACCAATGGGATTACGATCACGATGGTGTGATTGATCTGAAAGATTCTTGCGCAGGAACTCCCAAAGGTGTAAAAGTGGATGCGAAAGGTTGTCCGCTCGACGAAGACGGTGACCTGACTCCCGATTACCGCGATATGCAATTGGGAACATCACGTCAATTGGTTGCCGATGAAACGGGAGTCGGATTGACGGATTCGATCATTCAGATGCGTTGGGATATGTACAATGATTCCACCGGCGAACTTTTTGCAAAACATGAAATCATATTATCGGGAACAAAGTATGTGCCTGGTCCCGACAAAAAAACGTACATGGTTTCACTCGGAACCTATTCTTCGGGAGTTTCAAATGAAACGTTGACAAAATTATTGAGCGTTCCCGATTTGACCGGCTCCATGCTTTCCGATTCCTCAACCATTTACACAGCTGGAAAATTCTATGATCTGCGTGATGCGGAAAAA